>JAJBTD010000126.1 GCA_020861055.1 Clostridiales bacterium
AAATAAAGAAGGCAATCAAGCATATAATTTAGGGCATCAAAAAATTCTGCTGGATCATCCGTACTATTTACAATTTTAGCTGTGTCTTGTGCTCTAGCGCAAAAAAGCTTAATATTTGTCCTTGTTATCTCCGCTGCATTCGAATTGATAATCAGATTGTCGAGGACAACCTCATTATGCGAACAGCTATTTTCATCGTCCTTAGACTGATGAATCATAAACTTATTAAAAAAAGATGCGAATATTCCCATAATACTTCAAAATCGCCTTACGTTGCGTGAAGCACACATCAATGCAACTTGTGGTTTTTTGCCTTTGCTTGTTTCATACTTAACTACATACCGATGGTATGTGAAACAAATAGAACTATAAGCTTTTGTTCAAACAGACCCATGTTTTTATATACTGCCAACGCATATAGAGCACATCCTAAGCTAGCTTATTGCATTCTCTCTGTCAAAACCTATCTAATTCCGCCGCCCCAGACGGCCCTTGAAATCATCATAGCCGAAGGAGACCAGCTCCTCCAACCCGCCGTTCTCCCGGCGCACCCAGATGGCGGGGAGTGGCATCCCGTTGAAGGTGTTGTTTTTGCAGGTGGTGTAGATAGCCATATCCCCGAACAGGAGGGAATCCCCCTCCTCCAACGGAGCGGAAAAGCTGTAATCCCCGATCACGTCCCCCGCCAGACAGGTGGGGCCGCCCAGCCGGTAGGTGTATGGCTGCTCTCCCGGCTCCCCGCCCCCCAGCAGGGGCGGACGGTAAGGCATCTCCAGCACGTCCGGCATATGGCAGGCGGCGCTGGCGTCCAGAATGGCGATGCTCGTCTCCCCGTTTTGCAGCACGTCCAGCACCGAGGCCCGGAGATACCCGGCGTTGAGGGCCCAGGCCTCCCCCGGCTCCAGATAGACCTCCACCCCCCAGCGCTCCTGTGCATGGCGGATGCACCCCTCCAGCCGGGGCAGGTCGTAGCCGGGCCGGGTGATGTGGTGTCCTCCGCCGAAGTTCAGCCAGGACATCCGGGGCAGCACGTCCCCGAACCAGGCCTCCACCGCCTGGAGGGTGGTTTCCAGGGCGTCGGAATCCTGCTCGCAGAGAGTGTGGAAGTGAAGTCCGTCCAGCAGGCTCACCAGCTCCGGAGTCATCTGGGCGTCCCACTGGCTCCGGGTGGTCCCCAGGCGGCTGCCGGGGGCGCAGGGGTCATAGATGGCGTGGCCCTCCTGGGTGGAGCACTCCGGATTAATGCGCAGCCCCAGGCTCTTGCCCACTCTTTTTGCTCTGGGCCCAAATTTGGCCAGCTGTCGGGGGGAGTTGAAGACGATGTGGTCGGCATAGGTCAGCAACGGCTCAAACTCGTCCTCCCGGTAGGCCCCACAAAAGACGTGGACCTCTTTATCAGGCAGTTCTTCCCGTCCCAGCCGGGCCTCGTACAGTCCGCTGGCCTCCGTCCCGGCGAGATAGGGGGCAAGGGTCGGGTACAGGTCGTAGTTGGAAAAGGCCTTTTGAGCCAGCAGGAGCTTACACCCCGTCCGTTGCGCCAGCCGGGCCATCATCTCACCGTTCCGGCGGAGGGCCCCTTCGTCAAGCAGGTAGCAGGGAGAGGGAAGCGCGTCAAACAGCTTTTCCAGCCGTTCTCCCGCCAGAGCTGCAAAAGGGGGCCGGCCGTCCCTCACAGGTGTCGCCATCAGTCCACCAGCACCGGGCTGTGGCTCTCGCTCCGGGGCAGGCCGTACTGATCCAGTGCGTCCAGGAAGGGGTCTGGGTCGAACTCCTCCACGGTGTGGACGCCAACGGTGTTCCACTTGCCGGTGAGCAGCATGAGGGCCCCGCACATGGCGGGGACGCCGGTGGTGTAGCTCACCGCCTGGGAGCCCACCTCCCGATAGCACGCCTGATGGTCGCAGACGTTGTAGATATAATAGGTCTTGTCCTGGCCGTTCTGCTTTCCGGTGAAGATACAGCCGATGTTGGTCTTGCCGTGGGTCCGGGGGCCAAGGCTGGCCGGGTCGGGGAGCAGGGCCTTGAGGAACTTGATGGGGACGATCTCATGGCCCTCGAAGCTGACCGGAGTGGTGGACAGCATGCCCACGTCCTGGAGGCAGCGCATATGGTCCAGATAGCTCTGGCCGAAGGTCATAAAGAACCGGATGCGCTTTACCTCCGGGAGATTCTCTCCCAAAGACTCGATCTCCTCATGGTGGAGCAGGTACATATCCTTGCGGCCCACCTGGTCAAAGTCGTACTCCCGCTTGATGCTCATAGGGGGAATCTCCACCCAGTGGCCGTCCTCCCAGTAGCTGCCGGGGGCGGAAACCTCCCGGAGATTGACCTCCGGATTGAAGTTGGTGGCAAAGGCGTAGCCGTGGTCGCCGCCGTTGCAGTCCAGGATGTCGATGGTGTCGATGGTGTCGAACTCGTGCTTTTTGGCGTAGGCGCAGTAGGCCTGACTGACGCCGGGGTCGAAGCCGCAGCCCAGCAGGGCGATCAGCCCCGCGTCCTCGAATTTCTTCCGGTAGGCCCACTGCCAGGAGTAGTCAAAATAGGCGGAGAAGCCCTTCTCCTGACACCGCCGCTCGTAAATTTCCCGCCAGGCGGGGTCGTCGGTGTCCTCCGGCTCATAGTTGGCGGTGTCCATATAGTTCACCCCGCAGGCGAGGCAGGCGTCCATAATGGTCAGGTCCTGATAGGGGAGGGCGATGTTCATCACCAGATCGGGCTGATAGGAGCGGATGAGGGCGATGACCTGCTCCACATCGTCGGCGTCCACCTGGGCGGTGGTCAGCTTTGTGGCCGTCTTGGGGGCCAGCTCTGCGGCCAGGCGGTCGCACTTGGCCTTGGTGCGGCTGGCGATGCACAGCTCGGTGAACACCTCGCTGACCTGGCAGCATTTGTGGATGGCGACGGAGGCCACGCCGCCGCAGCCGATGACTAACACTCTGCTCATAGGAAAGGCTCCTTTCTCAGTTCGAATACTCAACTCAGGGCCAGCAGAAGCTCCCGCACCACCTTGCAGGCGGTGGCGGTAGAGGCTCCTGTGGGGTCCAGCATGGGGGCCAGCTCGTTTACGTCGGCGGCCACAATGCGACAGCCGGACAGGGCAATGATGGCATTTAACAGCTGGGGGAAGAACACGCCCCCCGCCTCCGGGGTGCCTGTTCCGGGGAACACGCCTGGGTCGAGGCAGTCCAGGTCGATGGTGAGATAGACCGGCGTTTGCTGCGCCCGAAGCTGTCCCGCCAGCTCCGCCACCCCGTCCAGACAAAAGGGGTGGAGATCGGTGTGCTGCCGGGCGAAGCGAAACTCCTCCCGGTCGCCGCTGCGGATGGCGAACTGGTGGATGCGCCCGTCTCCCGTCAGCTCCCAGCACCGGCGCATGACGCAGGCGTGGCTCAGCCGGACTCCCAGATAGTCGTCCCGAAGGTCGGCATGGGCGTCGAAGTGGACGATGTGGAGGTCGGGATACCGCTCCGCCACCGCCCGGACGGCCCCCAGCGTCACCAGATGCTCGCCCCCCCGCAGCAGGGGCAGCTTGCCGTCGGAGAGGATGGTCTCCGTCCGGGCCTGGATGTCGGTGAGTGCGGTCTCCGGAGAGCCGAAGGGCAGCTCCAGGTCGCCGGAGTCAAAAACGGCGCAATCGGTCAAATCTCTGTCCTGATAGGGGCTGTAGGTCTCCAGGCCGAAGCTCTCATGCCGGATGGCGGAGGGGCCGAACCGGGCCCCGGGGCGAAAGCTGGTGGTGGAGTCGAAGGGCGCGCCGAACAGGACGATACCTGCACTGTCATAGTCGCTGTCGCAGGCCAGAAAGGTCTCTACGTTCTGTTCCAGCATGGCTTATTCCTCCACTTCCTGGAGCATCTCCTCCAGAAAGGCGGGGAGGCAGAAGGCCCCCACGTGGAGCCGGGTGGTGTAGTACCGGGTGCGCAGGTTCAGCGCGTTCCAGGCGGCGGCGTCCAAATCGTCCACCGGGTGGTATTTCTTGCTGGCAAAGCCGAACAGCCAGTAGCCCGCCGCATAGGTGGGGATATGGGCCTGATATACCCGGCTGATGGGGAAGGTGCTGACAATTCGCTTGTGGCTGCGCTTCATGGCCTCGGCGTCCTCGGCGTAGAAGGGGCTGCCCTGCTGGTTGACCATGATGCCGTCCTCCCGGAGGGCGGTGTAGCAGCTGCCGTAAAACTCCCTGGTGAAGAAGCCCTCGGAGGGGCCGAAGGGGTCGGTGGAGTCCACAATGATTAGGTCGTAGCTGGCCTCCCGGCGGCGGATGAATTTCAGGGCGTTGCCGAAGTAGATCTTCACCCGCCGGTCGTCCATCCGGCAGGCGTTCCCTGGCAGGAACTCCCGGCAGGCCTCCACCACCTGGGGGTCCATCTCCACCAGGTCGATGCTCCTGACCCGGTCATACCGGGTCAGCTCCCGGACAACGCCACCGTCTCCTGCTCCGATGACCAGAATATCCCGGATGCCCTGATGGACGGCCATGGGGACGTGGGTGATCATCTCGTCGTAGATGAACTCATCCCGCTCGGTGAGCATAACGCTGCCGTCCAGGGTGAGTACCCGGCCGTACTCCGGGGTCTCAAAGATGTCGATCTGCTGATAGCTGCTCCGCTTGGAGTAGAGATGCCGGCTGACCCGGATACTGTGCTTCACATCCGGGGTGTGAAATTCGCTGAACCAGAGATCCATGGCAGGTGGCTCCTTTCTTTGGTTTATCTTGGCTCCCTCTTTCTCTCGGCTCTCTCAAGGCGAAAACCGAAAAACAACACACCCCTCTCGGCTCCCTCTCTGAGGGAGCTGTCGCCGCTAGGCGACTGAGGGAGAGCGGTAGGGGCTACCGATTCGCTGAAACCTTCTGGCGAAATCGCAAAGAGTCGATGCGAATTCGCCGATGGTGTCTGTCCAGTTGTGGGTGCGTGCCGCTTTCCCTCAGTCAGCTTCGCTGACAGCTCCGCCGTCAAGCGGCACTTCCGCTGCGCTCCCTGCCTCAAAGAGGGAGCCAAGAGGGGTGCGCAAAAATCTTGCGTGCGCATCTGCTCACTTCACCACATTCAAATAATTGATCTCCGGGTCCTCCGGGCCGGTCATGCTGCACCCCTTGCCCTTAGCGTACTCGATATAATCCAGGATATCCCCGGTGATACGCTCGCCGGGGGCCAGGATGGGGATTCCGGGAGGATAGCACATGACGAACTCGGAGCAAACCCGGCCCTCCGTCTTCCGGAGGGGAAGGCTCTCTTTGTCGGCATAGAACGCCTCCTGGGGGGTGATGACCACGTCCGGGTCGATATACTCCTGGCTGAGCAGGCCGGCGCCGTCGGTCTGATAGCGCCGCCGGATCTCCGCCAGGGCGCTGACCAGCCGCTCCAGCTCCTGGGGCCGGTCGCCCATGGAGAGGTAGGCCAGGATGTTGCCGATATCGCCAAATTCGATCTGAATGTCGTACTCGTCCCGGAGGATGTCGTACACCTCGATGCCGGCCAGGCCGATGTCCAGGGTGTGAACGCTGAGCTTGGTGGTGTCAAAGTCAAAGATGGAGTTGCCGTTGATGAGCTCCTTGCCAAAGGCATAGTACCCGCCGATGGCGTTGATCTCCTCCCTGGCGTACTCCGCCATATCCGCCACCTGATGAAAGACCTGCCGCCCCCGGAGGGCCAGGTTCCGGCGGCTGATGTCCAGGCTGGACATGAGAAGGTAGCTGCCGGAGGTGGTCTGGGTCAGATTGATGATCTGCCGCACATAGCCTGCGTGGACGCCGGGGCCGGTGAGGAGAAAGCTGGACTGGGTCAGGCTGCCGCCGCTCTTGTGCATGGAGACAGCGGCCATATCCGCCCCCGCCGCCATTGCCGACACCGGAAGGCCGCCCCCAAAATAGAAGTGGGTGCCGTGGGCCTCGTCCGCCAGGCACAGCATCCCCGCCTCATGAGCCATGCGGACAATAGCCCGGAGGTCGGAGCAGATGCCGTAATAGGTGGGGTTGTTCACCAGCACCGCCACCGCTTTGGGATGCTCTCGGATGGCCCGCTGCACCTGGTCCCGGCTCATGCCCAGGGAGATGCCCAGCCGCTGGTCCACCTCCGGGTTGACATAAACCGGAACCGCTCCGCAGAGCACCAGGGCGTTGATGACGCTCCGGTGGACGTTCCGGGGCAGGATGATCTCGTCCCCCTGCTTGCAGGCGGTGAGCACCATGCTCTGGACGGCGCTGGTGGTGCCGCCCACCATCAAAAAGGCGTGCTCTGCGCCAAAGGCGTCTGCCGCCAGGTCCTCCGCCTCCCGGATGACCGACACCGGGTGACACAGGTTGTCCAGGGGCTTCATGCTGTTCACGTCCACCCCCACGCACTTTTCTCCCAAGAAAGCGGTCAGCTCCGGGTTGCCCCGGCCCCGCTTGTGGCCCGGCACGTCAAAGGGCACCACCCGCATCTGACGGAAGCGCTCCAGCGCTTCATAGATGGGGGCCCGCTGCTGCTCATAATGGTATCGTCTCGACTGCACCGCCAACACTCCCTCGCTATGCAAAAAAACCGCAGGACGCGCTTTGGGCGCGTCTTGCGGTAAGGTCGATACAGCGAAGTCCCCCTCCACCCCGACACGAGGGGGACGAAAGGAACAACGATTGCGTCAGACGGGGTGTTCAGAGTCTATATAGCAACAATCTGCTTTTACTGCTCTTATTGACCGTTTCACAAGCTTGCGCACCAGCGCCTCTTATAAAATTTGAGCGCTCACACTCAATCAATAAGGCGGGAAGCCCCGCCGTCCGGCAGTGGACCCGGCTGTCCGTATGGCCTTGACCCCCGAAGGAGTGGTCCGAATGATTGCTGAAAGAGACTGAAAATCCCGTGTTCTTTCAAACTGTGAGTAGTATACCACAGGATGTCGGAATCTGTCAATCGGAGAAATGAGCGGTTCAGGGAGGCGGTATTCGCCTTTTCCCCGCCCGCCGCGCTCCAGGCAGTATACGTTCTGTATTGTAGGCTGTGCGGGCGGTCTTGCGAAGGGTTGTCAATAGGATATCCTCACAAATTCGTCCTCTGCATTTTGTCGAAATTGTCCCAACGAACCAGGTAGAAAATGTGCCAGACCCCTTGACAGCCGGGTGACATCCATCCGGAAATAACTGGACTGCAACCGATTTCTACGGGGAGTTATCCACATTTTGCACAGGGTTTTCCACAGGGAAAATCGTGCCGCCACAAGGCTTTTTTCGCTCTTTCCCAGGTATTTCCCCGGAAATTATGAAGTCGCATTATGTCAAATCCAGATTGACATAATCACGCTTTCCAGTCGTTACAGCCGATCTCCCGTCCGGCGTAGCCGTTCAGGGTCAGGTCTGCCTGATGGCCCGCCAGGAATTCGTAGTACCCCTGGCAGCCGATCATGGCCCCGTTGTCCCCGCAGAGCTTCAATTCCGGCAGGTAGAGCTGCCAGCCCTCCCGCGCACACGCAGCGGCCAGGTCGGCCCGGATGCGGCTGTTGGCGGCCACACCGCCCGCGGCGGCCACCTTGCCGTAACCCAGCATCCGGGCAGCCTCCACCGCTCTGGGCACCAGCTCGTCGCTGACCGCCTGGCCGAAGGAGGCGGCGAAGGAGGGCAAATCCAGCCCCTCCCCCTTCTGTGTGGCGTTGTGGATCAGGTTCAGCGCCGCCGTTTTCAGCCCGGAGAAGGACATATCCAACGGCGCGCCGTCCACCTTCGACCGGGGCAGGGGGTACTTTTTGGGGTCGCCCCCGGCGGCCAGCCGGTCCATGGGTCCGCCACCGGGGTAGCCGATGCCCAGCACCCGTGCCACCTTGTCAAAGCACTCCCCCGCCGCGTCGTCTCTCGTGGCTCCCAGCAGGGCCATGTCGGTGTAGTCACGGACGTCCACGATCATGGTGTTGCCCCCGGAGACGCAGAGGCAGAGGAAGGGTGGCTCCAGGTCGGGGTGGGTGATATAGTTGGCGGCGATGTGGCCCCGGATGTGGTGAACGGGGACGAGGGGAACGTTCAGCCCCCAGGCCACGCTCTTGGCGAAGTTCACCCCCACCAGCACCGCCCCGATCAGCCCCGGGGCGTAGGTGCAGGCCACGGCGTCGATCTCTCCCCTGCTGATACCCGCCTGAGAGAGGGCCTGGTCCGCCATGAGGCAAACCGCCTCCAAATGCTTCCGGGAGGCGATCTCCGGCACCACCCCGCCATAGAGGGTGTGCATGTCGATCTGGGAGGCGATTGCGTCAGACAGGACGGTGCGCCCGTCCCGCACCACCGCCACGGCGGTCTCGTCGCAGGAGGACTCTACGGCCAGGATGTTCATGTCTCGTCCTCCTCCTGCCGGAGAAACCGGGTCATGAGCAGGGCGTCCTCCGTGGGCTTGTCATAGTAGTTCTTCCGGCGGCCCGTCTCCTGAAAGCCGAATTTGGTGTAAAGGTTCCGGGCGGCGTGGTTGCTCTCCCGCACCTCCAGGGTGAGGAAGGACAGATGCTGGGCCTGGGCGAACCGGAGGAACACCCCCAGCAGGTCGCTGGCAAGCCCCTGGCGGCGGTACTCCTGCTTCACGGCGATGTTGTTGATATAGCCCTCGTCCAGCACCACCGTCAGGCTGGCGTAGCCCAGCACCTCCCGCTCGCCCGTGACGGCCACGATGCAGGAGCTGGTCAGGCTGTCCAGTTCGTCATAGAGCATCTCCTCCGTCCAGGGCATGGAGAAGTTCTGCCGCTCCAGCGCGGCGATCTGGGGCACCAGCTCCCGGTCCATGGGGACCAGCTGATAAGGGATGGGCTGTCGGGCCTTTTCAGGCACGGAGGCCATCACCGGTTTCCATTCGCTCATGAAAAAATCTCCTTCTGTGTGATTCAGTGGGCGTCCGCCCAGCATTTGCCCACCTTGGCCTCGGCCACCAGGGGGACGGACAGGGAGACCACCCGTTCCATCTCCTCCTCCAGCAGCTGGGCGATGGCGTCACCCTCCGACTCCGGGCACTCCACGATCAGCTCGTCGTGTACCTGGAGCACCAGACGGCCCCGGTAGCCCTCCGATTTCAGCCGGGCCTGCACCCGGATCATGGCCAGCTTGATGATGTCGGCGGCGGTCCCCTGGATGGGCATATTCAGCGCCACCCGCTCCCCGAAGGAGCGGAGGTTAAAGTTGGAGCTTTTCAACTCCGGCAGCCACCGGCGGCGGCCCATCTCGGTGGAGACATAGCCGTCCTCCTTGGCCTTTGCCACGATGGTTTTCTGATAGTCCCGGATGCCGGAATACTTGTCAAAGTACCGCTCCATATACTCCTTGGCCTGCCACTGGGCCACGCCGATGTCCTGGGCCAGGGAGAAGGCGGAGATGCCGTAGACGATGCCGAAGTTCACCGCCTTGGCGGAGGAGCGCATCTGCTTCGTCACCGCCTCCTCCGGCACGCCGAACACCTGGGCCGCCGTGGCGGTGTGGATGTCCGCCCCGGTGCGGAAGCCCTCCCGCATCCGCTCGTCCCCGGCGATGTGGGCCAGCAGCCGCAGCTCGATCTGGGAGTAGTCCGCATCCACCAGCACGTTCCCCGGGGCCGCCATGAACATTTTCCGCATCTCCGCCCCCAGAGGGGTGCGGACGGGGATATTCTGCAAATTCGGTTCCACCGAGGACAGCCGCCCGGTGGCGGTGACGGTGTTCTGGAAGCTGGTGTGGATGCGTCCGTCCGGGCCGATCACCTTGGTCAGCCCGTCCACATAGGTGTATTTCAGCTTGGTCAGCTGCCGGGCGTGCAAAATCTGCTGGATGATGGGGTGATAGGGCTTGCGGGTTTC
>JAJBTD010000080.1 GCA_020861055.1 Clostridiales bacterium
CCATTGTCCTGCTGCGAAAGCGGCCCGACGCCCCCTCCGGTCTCAGCGAGAAGGGAGAACTGGGGGTGATGCTCCCCTATACCCCCATCCACCATCTGCTGATAGAGGGATTCGACGCCCTGGTCATGACCAGCATGAACGTCTCTGACCTCCCCACCCTCTGCGAACTGGACGGGGACGGGGAGACACTGGCAGACGGGGTCTTGTCCCATGACCGGGACATCGTCAACCGCTGTGACGACTCCCTTCTCCGGGTATTCCGGGGAACGGACCTGTTCTTCCGCAGGAGCCGGGGCTATGCCCCGGAGCCGGTACGGCTCCCCTACGACTGCACCGGAATTCTGGCCTGCGGGGCCGAGCAGAAGGGCGGCTTTGCCCTCTCCAGAGGGCAGTACGCCTTTCTCGGCCAGCACATCGGGGATTTGAAGAACTTTGAAACCTACGACTTCTACCGACAGCAGATCAGCAGGTTTGAGTCCCGGTTCGGCGTGGCGGTGAACCGACTGGTCTGTGACCTTCACCCGGACTACCTCTCCACCGAGTACGCCAGAGAGCGGAGCTGCCGGGAGGGCCTGCCCCTGACCATGGTCCAGCACCACCACGCCCACATGGCCGCCTGCATGGCGGGCAACGGACTGGAGGGGCCGTGTATCGGCCTGATCTGGGACGGCACCGGCTACGGGACGGACGGGACCATCTGGGGAGCGGAGTGTCTCATTGGAGATTACTCCGGTTTTCAGCGCCGGGGCACCATTCGCCCTATCTCCCTCCCCGGAGGGGATGTGTGTACCACAGAAATTGGACGGGTGGCGTTCAGCCTTCTGTGGGACGCCGGGCTACTGTCCGAGCAGGGGGCAGACTGTCCTCTGGCCCGGATGCTGGAGGCCAACGTGAACTGCCCCAGGGCGACCAGCATGGGACGGCTGTTTGACGGCGTCTATTCCCTGCTGTTCGGGCGGGAAACCGTCACCTATGACGGCCAGGGGGCCGTTCTGCTGGAGGCCAGCGCCGCCAGAGGCGAGACGAACGCCTATCCCCTGTCCTGTTACCGTATGGACGGGCTGACCGCGTGGGACACCCGTCCTCTGGTGACGGCGCTTCTGGAGGAATTACAGGCAGGAACGGCGCCTGAACGACTGGCCGCCCGGTTTATGAACACTCTTGTTTCTCTGGCCATGGCGCACTGCCGAACCGCCCGAGAGGAGACCGGGCTAAACCGTGTCGTCCTCTCCGGAGGCGTATTCCAAAATAGCTATCTGCTGCCCAGAGTGGTGGACGCTCTGGCGGCGGACGGTTTCCAACCATACTATCACACCTGCGTCTCCCCCAATGACCAAGGCATCGCCTTGGGGCAGACGCTGATCGCTGCAAAAGGAGGCGGCATATCTGATGTGCCTTGCCGTACCACTGAAACTGACTAAAATTGACGGCAACGACGCCGTGGGTGAGCTGGACGGCATCCAGCGGCGTATCCGGGTGGACTTTCTGAAAAACCCTCAGCCAGGAGACTATATCATCGCCCACGCCGGATTTGCCATTGAAAAGCTGAACGAGCAGCAGGCCCTGGACAATCTCCAGGCGCTCCGGGAGGTAGCGGATGCTCTCTGAGGCAGACTTCCGCCGTTTCCCCGGCTCCGACCGGCTGCTCCGGGCCATCCGGGAGATGGAGCTGCCAGAGGTCCGGCTGATGGAGGTCTGCGGCACCCACACCATGGCCATCGCCCAGGCCGGACTGAAGCAGCTGCTCCCGCCCCAAATCCATCTGCTCTCCGGGCCGGGATGCCCGGTCTGCGTCACCCCAGCCGGGGTAATGGACGAAATTTTGCGTCTCAGCGAGATACCCGGCCTCATCCTCACCACCTATGGCGATCTGATGCGTGTTCCCGGTTCCGACCCGGAGGACAGCCTGCAACGGCGCAAGGCCCTGGGGGCCGACGTCCGGTGGGTCTACTCCCCCATGGACAGCCTGGATATTGCCCGGGAAAACCCGAAGCAACAGGTGGTTTTTCTGGGGGTAGGCTTTGAAACCACCGCCCCCGGCACGGCTCTTGCAGTGCTTGAGGCAAAGCGCCGGGGACTGAGCAACTGCTCCCTGCTCTGTCTGCTGAAGCAGACGCCCCCCGCCCTCCGGGCGCTCAGCGCCCAGCCGGGGTTTCAGGTAGACGGCTTTCTCTGTCCGGGCCATGTGGCCACCATCGTTGGCGCGGAGGCCTTTCGGTTTTTGCCGGAGGAGTACGGCCTCCCCGCCGTGGTCTCCGGCTTCGAGGCAGGCGATCTGCTGGTCTCCCTGTACAAGCTGCTCTGTCAGATTCGGGACGGCGCGCCGATGCTGGAGAACGAGTACACCAGAGCAGTCTCTCCCCAGGGGAACCAGACTGCCCAGGCGCTGATGGCCCAGGTGCTGGAGCCGTCGGACGATCTCTGGCGGGGGCTGGGAACCATCCCGGCCAGCGGGCTGCGGCTGCGGCAGGAATTTCAGGACTATGACGCCGCCCAGCGCTTCTCCTTCTCCCCCGCTCCCCGGTCTGAGCTGCCCGGCTGCCGGTGCGGACAGATTATTTGCGGGCAGCTCTCTCCGGCAGATTGTCCCCTCTTTGGGAAGCGCTGTCAGCCGGAGCATCCCGTTGGCCCGTGTATGGTCTCCAGCGAGGGGGCCTGTGCGGCGGCCTACAAGTATGAAGGGGTGGATGAGTGCCTATGAATCAGGATATTATCACATTAGACCACGGCAGCGGAGGAAGGCGCACCGCACAGCTCATTGAGGAACTGCTGCTCCCCGCCTTTCACAATGATGCCCTCAACGCTCTGGGAGACGGGGCGACCCTGAATCTCTCCGGGCCGCTGGTGTTCTCCACCGACAGCTTTGTGGTAGACCCCATCTTCTTCCCCGGCGGGGACATCGGAAAGCTGTCCGTCTGCGGCACAGTGAACGATCTCGCCATGTGCGGCGGCATCCCCCGGTATCTCAGCCTGTCCTTCCTCATCGAGGAGGGCTTTCCCCTGGCTGACCTTTGCCGGGTGGTGGACTCCATCGCCCGGACTGCCCAGGAGGCAGGAGTGGAGATCGTCACCGGCGATACCAAGGTGGTGGAGCGGGGCAAGGGAGACGGACTCTATATCAATACGGCGGGTATCGGGACTCTGGCCTGGCCCGGTCTGTCGCCGGATGCGATACAATCGGGAGATGATGTCATCATCTCCGGCTCCATCGGCGACCACGGAGCCGCCGTCATGATGGCCCGGAACGGACTGCTGGAGGGCAGCGCCCTCACCTCCGACTGCCGTCCCCTCCACGCCTTGGCCATGGCCGCGCTGGAGTGCGGCGGCGTCCGGGTGCTCCGGGACCCTACCCGGGGCGGTGTGGCCACCACGCTCAATGAGTTCGCCCAGAACCGCCCCTTTTCCATTGAGCTGGACGAGGACTCTCTTCCCATCAACGCCTCCACAGCCGCCGCCTGCGGCCTCCTGGGGCTGGAACCGTTGTACTGTGCCAACGAGGGCAAGCTGCTTGCAGTAGTGGACGCCGAACGGTCAGAGGCAGTGCTGGAGGCGCTCCGCGCCACGCCAGGCGGCGAACAGGCGGCACGAATCGGCCGGGTGACCTCCCGCGCACCTGGCAAAGTGATTTTGAATACCTTCCTGGGAGGCGGCAGGGTGCTTTCCATGCTCACCGGCGCACAGCTCCCCAGAATATGCTAAAGGCGGTGTTTTTGATGCAGACGAATACAAAAATTTCCATCACAAAGGACGAGATTGTCCCCACAGCACAGAAAATGCGGGATGATGGCCGGACGCTGGTCATGATCCACGGCCACCTGGACAAAGAGGGCAGGCCGGTCATTAGCTACGACTACTCTCTGGGTGCGGAGCTGGCCTGTTATGAGGTGGTGGGAGAGGATACCGTCCCCTCCATCGCCCCTATCTACTCCGCCGCCGCCGAGTGGCCGGAGCGGGAGATCAACGAGCTGCTGGGCTTCACCTTCGAGGGGCTGGACACCAGCGAGCGTCTCTTCCTCCCGGACAGTATGCTGGAGGGCAAGGGGCAGATTATTGTCACTCCCATCAATGTGCTCAAGGAGAAAAACGGGCTTCTATAAGATGCATGGGCGGCAGAGCCCAAAAACAGACAGCACACTATGGCAGGACTGGAGCAATGCGGGTCGCATTACCTCCGGCGCGTCATAGTGCGCTGTCTGTTTTACTTTCAAGTATGGCAATATGGCAAAACGTATTGATTTCCTCGGATGGGCCTGAGTAACCTACTCCTGCTCCCGCGTTGTCCGTTTCAGTGTCTTGACGCATCTCTCCCCTATGGCGGATAGCAGCACTACCAAAGGCAATACCTCCAGCCGTCCGGCCAGCATGTCAAAAATCAGTACCACCTTAGACAGTGGGGAGAAAAACGCAAAGTTGGCGGTAGGTCCTGCCAGGGACAGTCCAGGCCCTACATTGTTGTAGGCGGTGGCTACAGTGGTGAAGTTGGTCACCAGGTCATACCCTTCCAGCGAGATGAGCAAGAGGGAGGCGATGAAAATCAGCACATAAGCAACCAGGTAGACCAGGACTTGACGGAGAATGTCGTCACTGACCGCGGAGCCGTTGAGCCGTAGTTTATAAACCACTCTGGGATGCCGGAGGCGGCGGGCCTCACATTTCACATATTTTCCCATGAGAAGCCAGCGGGAAATTTTCATACCGCCGCCGGTGCTTCCTGCGCAGGCGCCTACAAACATCAGCAGCACCAGCACTGTCTTGGATAGAGTGGGCCAGAGATTGAAATCCGTACTCATATAGCCCGTTGTGGTGATCACAGTGACCACCTGGAAAAAGCTGTGGCGGAATACCTCCTCCAGCGTGGGAAACAGGTCCCGAATATCCCACATCACCACCGCCGTAGCCACGGCGATGATCAGCAGATACCAGCGAAGCTCCTCATAGAGCAGTCCGGTCTTAAACTTTCTGGCCAGGAACAGGAAATAGACACCGAAATTTACCCCGAAGAGCAGGGCGAAGATGGTGACTACATATTGAATATAGGGGCTGTAGGACGACATACTTGTGTTGAGCACGCCAAAGCCGCCGGTTCCGCCGGTGGTGAGGCCGGTGGTAATGGCCTCGAACACCGGCATTCCCCCCAACAGCAGGAAGAACATCTCAGACAGGGTCAGCGCACCATAGATTTTATAGAGCAGCACGGCAGATTCCCGTATTTTGGGCACCATCTTCTCTACAGATGCGCCGGTGGACTCCGCACGCATTAAGTGAATGTTCCGCCCGCTGGACAAGGGCAGGATGGCCATGAGAAAGACCAAAATGCCCATACCTCCCAGCCATTGAGTAAATGCTCGCCAGAACAGGCTGGCATGGGACACGGCCTCAATATCGGTCAATATGGTAGAGCCGGTGGTGGAAAAACCGGAAGCAGTTTCGAATACAGCATCCAGAAAGTTGGGAATGTCGCCGGAAAGGGTAAAGGGGACAGCGCCCAGAATGCTGGCTAATATCCAGGTCAGGGCCACCGTCACATAGCCGTCCTTGGCATAGAATCGGCTGGTAGCCGGCCTTCTGCGGGTGAGAAGCAGACCTGCGGCGATATATACCGCTGCCACCGCCAGATAGACCCATCCCACAGTCTCCTGGTAAAGCAGAGCCACGACGCAGGATGGCAGAAGGAACAAGCCGATGAGACAAACTGCCCAGCTGAGGATATAGCAGATCATGGCAAGATTCATCTTCTGCCTTCCTCCTCCGTCAGCTTTCCAAGCCGGCCTATAATTGCGGCGCCGGGGCGCAGGATATCAGACAGCTCCCGAATGCCCTTATGGCTGGTGACTACGATCATCGTGTCGTCTCGCTTCAGGCTGTCGCTGCCTCGGGGATTGAAAACCCGGCCCTTACGAATAATCGCCGAAACCAACAAATCGTCCCGGATGGGCAGTTCCATCAGCGGGATATTGAGCAAGGGGGATGCACCCTCCAATCGGAAGCTGAGTACCTCCGCTTTGCCGTCCAGAATGGGATAGGCGGTCTCCACGTTGCTGCTCTTGGAGTTTTGCATGGCGCGAATGTATTGCACGATCTGCCGGGCAGCCAGCTCCCTGGGGCAGATAATGCTGCCCAGATCCATTCGCTCCAGCACCTCCGAAAAGGGCATATCGGAAACCTTGGTCACACGCTTTCCCTTGGGGTTATAGATAGAGGCCAGCATGGAGAGCATCAGGTTCTCCTCGTCCACATTGGTCAGGGCGACCACTGACTGGGCGCTTTCCAGCCCCTCTTCCAGCAGCACATCCCGGTTCCGGCTGCTGGCATGAATGACCATAGCAGATGGCAGCGCCTCGCTGAGATAAGCACAGCGATCCTCATCTGCCTCCAGTATTTTGATATTGATTTTCATTCCGGCCAGCTGACAGGCCAGATAGTAGGCAATCCTGCCGCCACCTAAGATCATCGTATCCTTGGCCTGGCCGGAGGCCATACCGATGCGCTGGAAGAACAAAGAGGTGCTCTGGGGAGAGCCGACGATGGAGACCTTGTCCCCTTCCTGGAACACAAAATCACCCTTGGGGATCAGCGCTTTTCGCTCTCGCTCTACGGCGCAGACCAGAATATCGGTGCCCAGCTTCTGGTTCATCCGATTGATTGGCAGATCGACCAGAGGGCTTCTCCTCTCCAGGGGGAAAGTGAGCAGTTCCGCCCTGCCCTCGGCGAAGGTGGAGATATCGATGGCTTTAGGCGTACGCAGACGCCGGGCGATCTCCGTAGCCGCCGTCAGTTCCGGGTTGATCAGCATTGATATTCCCAGACTCTGCTGGAGATAGGTCCGCTCCTCGTGATAGGTGAAATCCCGGACACGGGCAATGGTAGTGATACCGTGGCCAGCCTTTTTTGCAACCACGCAGCAAAGCAAGTTGACCTCGTCCTGTCCTGTGACGGCAATAAACACGTCGCAGGCCCCAATGCCCGCTTCCTCCAGCAGCTGAAAGCTGGTGCCGTTGCCTACCACCCCCATGACATCGCAGTTGTCTGCTATCCGCTGGACCTTGCTCCGCTCCGTGTCGATAACAGTGATGTCACAGTCCTCCTGGCTCAGCTCCTCTGCAAGGGTAGAGCCAATCTTTCCACAGCCGACGATGATCATATTCATTTGCAGTCATCTCCGCCTTTCCTGCCGTTTTTCCTATCTGTGTCAGCATAGCACAAAAGTCGGAAAGAGGCAACGATAAAATAGTGAAATCTTCTCCCTCCGTCAGGACCTTTGCGTCGGTTTTTGTATTTAGGTAAAAAAGCAGTTGACAAACCAGCCCTGGCTGATTATAATACTATCTGTTGAAAATAAGATATGCGGATGTGCTGGAATTGGTAGACTGGCAAGCTTGAGGTGCTTGTGCTCGAATGGGCGTGTGGGTTCGAGTCCCGTCATCCGCACTAAGGTAAATTGATTCGAACCCGGTTTCTCTCAGGGAAACCGGGTTCGAATTATTTGATTTATCGTCCTACCAAAAACAACGCCAGAGGAAAGGGAGAAGTGAGCAGGACGCTCACTCCTCCCTTTCATGCTCATCCGGCAGTTCCCGCAGCAGCACCGCCACATATCTCCGATATACCAGGGAGCGGATGGCCGCCTCCATCAGAGGGTGGGCCCCAGAGAAAGACTCCATCGGGTCGCCTGCCAGCTCCGACAGCGCCCCTTCCATCTGGGCGCAGAAGCAACGGTACGACGGCTCAATATCGTCGGCGCAAAACTCCCGCTGGAGAAGCAGGCGAATCTCCTCCATGCTCAGCACTTGCTTTAACAGGAAGATGACGTACAGCGTCACCACCTGATTCCGGCTATATTTCTTCTGGACCGGCGCAGGCAGCACCTTTAGTTTCACATAGTTGTTGATCATGGAGGCAGTAACCGGGGCATTGATGTCCGGATAGAATGGGCCAACAACCTGGTTCAGCAGGGAGATGACCTGGTCCATGTACAGCGGAATGGCAGGATACTCCGAAAAAGGTGGACAACGATAGCTCACAAGCTGTTCCAGCAGGCTCATAATATGGACACTCCTTCCGGTATTATCTGAAAATCCAGCACGTCCCATCGTCCGTTACCCGCTAGAGAGAAATAGACGGCGTGGACGCCCTGTGTCGTTGCCTGAAGCGCACCGAAAACGGTGTGCCAGTTCTCTCCCCCGTTGAGGGAAAATGTGCCCAGAGAAGGTCCTTCCGGGCTGTCCATGCGGAGAGACATCTCCCCCATGCCCGCTCCCCGGACGCTCATACGGACGCCCTGGACGCCGCTGTCAAAGTCAAGATATTTCACGCCAAAAACGCATCCTCCAGAGAGATTGCCAATGTACTGTCTGCGCTGTGCAGGCGGCAGCGCTCCTCCCTCCTGATAGATAGCGGGGAGCTCTGACGAGATAACCTTGCCGCCTACGCTACTGCCCATCCCTTCTGGCCCGGTCAGATGGCAGGCGATAGCGGCAGGGTATCGCTGATACCCATTCAGCGGCCCACCGTTCAGCCCGCAGCTGGTGATTTCAGTCATGGCAAAGCGCCCGTCATCGCCCAGGCAGATCGGCTCTGCACAGCCCTGTCGGCTGAACTCCGTTCCATGGGTGTGCCTGTGGTAGAAGATATACCACTGTCCGCCGATCTCTACCAGGCCTCCATGATTATTTCCGGTCGCCGCTACCGGCGACTCTCTGCCGTTTAGTCCAATGTCGCCGTTGGAGCAGAGAACGCCGCCATAGGAGAAGCCTCTTTCCGGATATCGGCTGACAGCATAGCATAGCTC
Source organism: Clostridiales bacterium (assembly GCA_020861055.1). Taxonomy (GTDB): domain Bacteria; phylum Bacillota; class Clostridia; order Oscillospirales; family Oscillospiraceae; genus Onthomonas. Next base: position 8,789 of record JAJBTD010000080.1, read on the forward strand.
ATGAGACTTTTCACTGGAGTAGACCAGATAGTAGGTGTCCCTGATTTTACGGATAGAAGGGGCCTCAAAATAACCATGTCCCTCAAAGGGGGTGCCTATTGCATCACCCCGATGAGGCAGCACCACATGGCTCTCCCCCCTGATCGTGACCATATCCGGCTCCAGCTCCACGCAGCTGCCTCCTGCAATCTGCTCTGCCGGAATACTCTGACTGCCATAGGGTGCAAATCCATAATAGAGCCAGACCCGATCCTTATCCACCAGGACCGCCGGGTCAAAGGGGAGGTGTTCCGTCAAAGGACGTCCGTCTGGATAATGAACCGTGCCATAGTACTGATATTTTCCTGTAGGCCGGTCACACACGGCCACATGGATAAAGAAGGAAGAAGACAGGCCGTAATACAGGTAATACCTCCCGTCCGACCCCTGAGCAACGTCCGGAGCAAACAGCCGCTGCGCACTGTCTTCATTGCCTGGCGTTTGGTTTTTTTGATAGATAACGCCGTCGCAACGCCAATTACTGAGGTCGTCCAGCGGCGCCGACCACCCCACATAGTCATTCGGGCAGTAGACGCTCCCTCCTGCTGTGTCGTGGGAGCCAAATACATACAGCCGTTCCTCAAAGATGTGCGGTTCCCCGTCCGGGACATATTCCCACTCCGGCAAATAGGGGTTCCATGCCTGTGCGTTTCTCCTCATAGACGTCTGCTCTCCTTTTTCAGATATCGCAACCCTGTCTTGGGGATATAAATATGGTATGGCTTGTGCCGCAAAACGGCAAAAGCCAGTTTTCCTTTCTAAACAGTATATCAAATATGAACCAGCTGTCAAGTGCCGAAAAAAGTATATCGTTACATAACAGACCATATCTTATCGTATCAAGAAAAAGATTTCCCGGATACCGATTCCTAT
>JAJBTD010000026.1 GCA_020861055.1 Clostridiales bacterium
TGGCGTAGCACATGCCCATGGTGATATACGGGCCTGCGGCCACCGGGGGCTTGGTGGGGGCGGGCACCAGCTTGATTAGGGCAAAATCCGGGTCGGTGGCCAGGTGCACCACCTCCTGGCAGGGGGCGGGGGCCTCCGTCACCACGGGAGGGATAGGATTGGCGGCGCAGGACTGCACCAGATGGCCCAGCTCCTCCTTTTTGCAGCCGAAGAGGTTCGCCACCCGCTGGCGGCTGGCCAGCACGCCAATCACGCACTGTGCGCCGGGGTGTCCCTTGAGATTGTGGAACAGCATGGCGGGGCCGTCCACCTGGGTGGGGCGCATGACGGTGCCGCCGGCCCCCACATGGCGGTACACGCCGGACAGCTCCGCCTTGGGGTCTACCTCTACGTTGGTCTCGATGAGCTGGCCGGGGGTCTCTCTCAGCACGGCGAGGGCGTCCCGGAGGCTCAGAATTTCGGTTCTATGGTTCATTTCGGATCCTCCCTTCAAAGATGAGTATCATACAGCCCGCAGAACGGGTCCACCGGGCTGACGCCGGTAAAGCTGCTCTGACCGGTGAGCTTTTCCAGCGCCGCCGTGATGGTGGCCTCCGTGGCGGTGTAGGCGTTGATGTAGACCGGCACTCTGGGGATGTCCTGGAGGTGATAGGGGTTAGCAAACGAGATAAAGGCGTAGGGCTCCTCGTTTACGAACCGGGGGATCTCCAGGGCGTGCTTGTCACACCATTTGATGCGAACGGTAGTCTGGTTGCTGGCGGCGGGGAGATTGCACAAAATCAGCGTCAACCGATCGTCCGGCAGTTCCCTGGTTCCGTGAAGGTCGTCAGCCATGGGGTCGTACCGCTCTACCGTAAAGCCCTGGCGGGTCAGCCAGTCCGCCGCCAGTTCGGTCATGGAGCCGTCATAGGTCTCGTCCCTGCCCAGGGTCACCAGACGAATATTGGTATACTGCTCAGGTGTCACCGGGAGCAGGCGCTTCGTGTCCTTGACCAAGGTGACGGCCTTCTCTGCACACCGCCGCTGCTCCGCCTTGGGGTCCAGCTCCGGCAGGGGATACTCCCGGTTCAGGGTGGCTTTCAGGGCCAGGACACGGGTCACGGCCTCGTCCAGCCGCTCCTGAGAGAGCCGCCCGTCCGCCACGGCGTCCAGAATGTAGGAGATGTCCTCCCGGATATCGGTGCCGAAGCAGAGCATATCGCACCCGGCGGCAATGCTGTGGGGAATGGCCTCCCGGCGGGGCATGGCCATGGTGTAGCCGCCCATGATGGTGGCGTCGGTGATGATGACCCCGTTGAACCCAAACCGCTCCCGGAGTACGCCGGTGAGCATCTCTTTGGACTGGCTGCCGGGGAGCAGGTCGGCCTCGGTGGCCTGGGGGTTCACCGCCTTGATGACGTTGGGCTGGACGATATGCCCCACCATAATGCTCATCAGCCCCTCGTCGATGAGGGTTTGGTAGATCCTGCCGAAGGTGGCGAACCAGTCCCCGGCGGACAGGTCGTTGTAGGTGGGGTGGAGATGCTGGTCCCGGAAGTCCACCCCGTCTCCGGGATAGTGCTTGCAGGAGGCGGCCACGCCGTACTTCTGAATGGTGCGGACGAAGGCGCTGGCGTTGGCCAGCACCCGGTCCGGGTCGCTGCCGAAGGTGCGGACGTTGGTGATGGGGTTGCGGAAGTTCACGTCGATGTCCACCACCGGGGAGAAGGTCCAGTTCACCCCTACGCTGCGCCCCTCCAGGGCGCAGTCCTTGGCAAAGGCCTCGGTGCAGGTCAGATCGTCTGCGGCGGCCACCTGGAGCTGAGAGCCGAAATAGGTGCCGTCAGACAGCACCCCGGCCCCGCCTTCCTCCAGGTTGGCAGCTTTCAGCAGGGGGACTTTGGCGTACCGGTCCAGGCTGTCATACTTGGCTCGGACTTCCTTCTGGGGGTTGGGCCGGAACAGCACCCCGGAGACGTGCCAGTTCTGCACCAGGTCGATGAGCCCCTCAGGGGAGTTGGCGTCCCCCAGGATGCAGAACAGCTGGCCCGCCTTTTCCTCTGTGGTCAGGGAGGAGAGGGTGTCCTGGACCCAGGCGATCTCGCTCTCGGTCAGGTGGAAGGGCTTTTCCTGTAGCTTTGTCAGTTTCATCCGATTCACGCTCCCGATTTACGGATATCATATAACAATCAGAGGGTTTTGTCCAGCCAGGTCCACAGCACGTTCATATTCCACTCACTGGAATACTCCTTGTCCTCGTGGTCGGCGTTGGGCAGGGGGACAAACTCCACCCGGCCCTGGCCCAGCTTCTGATAGATGGCGTTGACGAAGTTGACGCTCTGCATAAAGGGCACCAGCTTGTCCACGCAGCCATGCTCCACCAGCATGGGGGCCATCTTCTCATTGATGTAGGTGGCGGGGTTGGCCTTGGCCAGCCACTCGTCGGACAGGGTGGGCAGAGCGCCGCCCATGTAGCTGCTCTCGGCGGACTGGGGGGTGTCGTGATCGACGAAGCTGACCCCGTTGGCCCTGGCCTGGTCGTCCATGGTGCGGAAGTCCATGGGACCGAACTGGTCGATGCAGGCCTGTACGGTGCAGTCCGTGTCGAAGGTCATCCCCTCCTCGCCGGGGAACTGGCCGTTGGGGATATTCATCCCCATGATGGCGGACAGGTTGCCACCGGCGCTGCCACCCAGGGCGCAGATGCGGTCAGGGTCGATGCTGTACTCTGCGGCGTGCTTCCGCAGGAACCGGAACGCCTCCCGGCAGTCCAGCACGGCGGCGGGGAAGATGGCCTCGCCGCTGAGCCGGTACTCCACCGAGGCGATGGCGTAGCCGTGGAACAGGCCCTGGAGATAGGTGTCCATGTGGTCGTCCCGCTTGTCACCCATGCCGAAGCCGCCGCCGTGGAGATGCACCACCAGGGGGAAGGGACCCTCTCCCTCCTCCGGGAGATAGAGGTCCAGCCGCTGGGCGGGGGACTGGTCGGCGTATGGAATGTCCAGATATTTCCGCTTCACCCAGCTGATGTCGGCCATTTTCATCTCTATGGCCGGAGCACCACCCTCTGCCGGTGCGTCAAAGCGGAGAGAGCCTTCCAGCTTGTCGTAATCCTCCAGGCCGAAAGGTTTGTTTTCTTGACTCATTTTAATTAAACCATCCTTTCTAAAAGAAATCCGGGACAGCCGAGAAGCAACGCCTCCGCTGTCCCGGTAAAGGGGGGTGCATAGTCCATCTATGCACAGGGATGAATTATGAAGTTACTTACTTGTTAGCAGGGGCCTGATCCTTCTGGGCATTGGCCTCACGGAACTGAGGGGCATATTTCTCCACGTCGGTGAGCAGTACCAGGACGAGGATAATCACGCCGATAATAGCGCCCACAAAGGTGTAATCGAACTGGATGGCGCTGATAACGGCCTCAGACTGGGTCTCCAGAGTGGCGCTATAGCCCACGGCAGCCAGAATCCAGGCGCACATGGCGGAGCCGAAACCCATACCGATCTTGGAACCGATGGACTGAGCGGAGGAAATCAGGCCTTCGGAACGGACACCGTATTTCCAGTAGCCGTACTCCACCACGTCAGGCACGAAGGCGAATACTGCGCTCAGCAGAGGGCCAGCGCCCAGAGCGCGGATGACCACACCGATGACCACCAAAGTGGTGTTGGTACCGGCAAAGCCACAGATCAGGAAGCCTATAATCAGCAGGACGGCGCCCATGGTCAGGTAGGCCCGTTTAGACCATCTCTTGGAGATAGCGGGCATCAGGAACAGAATGATGATGCCAGGGGCCTGGCCCGCAGTCATCAGGGTAGACATGAACATGGCGTCGCCGATCACATAGCTGGCATAATAGCTCTGGGCAGCGATGGCGTTGGCGTTCATCAGCAGGGAGAAAATGCCGATGAGCAGAAGGAGCCAGAAATAGCGGTTCTTCATAACAGCGGGGAACTGCTGCTTCAGGGAAGGCTGCTCGCCCTGAACCTGTGCTGCTTCCCCTTCTTCGGGCTGAATCTCCTTGTTCACCAAGCCGGAGATGAGAATCAGGACGCCGGCAATCGCACCCAGGATAATGCTGGCCCAGTGCCAGCCGAAAGCCAGAACCAGGGGAGTGATGGAGGAACCGGCGATCAGGCCGATAACGCTGTTACCCACGGCGGAGAAGGTGGCCAGCATTGTATTGTCGTCCCGATCGCGGGTCATCAGGGGCAGCATAGCGGTGTTGGCAATGCCGAAGATAGTGTAGACCACCACAGACATAAAGATGTAGGTGGCATAGGCATAGATCAGCTTGGCGGTGTCGCCTGCGGATTCAGGCACATGCATCAACAGCACAATGCCCAGGAAGGTCAACGGGCCGGAGAGGATCAGCCAGGGACGTGCTTTGCCCCATTTGGTATTCGTCTTGTCCACGATAGCGCCCATGATCAGGTCGCTGATGCCGTCGAAGATACGGCAGACCACGAACATGGTGCCAATGGCCGCCGCGCCGATGAGAGCGGTGTCGGTGTAGTAGCTCAGCAGGAACGCTGCGCCGATCTGACTGAAAACATTACCGCCGCCGGTGCCGAGACCGTAGACTGTTTTCCGCCATAGCGGAACTTTCTTGTTTGCATTCATTTGACTACCTCCTTGTTTCTACTTTTGTTATTTTTGCCGATTTCCGGCTACGTTATTATTATATTCTGCACACAGTTGACAAACAATTCTTGTTTGCGTTATAATCAATTCCAGAGAGGAATTGATTATGCGAAAGTGATTGCAAAATGTGATCGGCCAATCAAGGAGGGAGAGACAGTATGGACATTTCCTATTTTAAGGAGTTCGTCATTCTGGCAGAGACCCAGAACTTCTGGGCGGCGGCGGACCGGCTGTTTATCGGCCAGTCCTCCCTGTCCAAGCATATCAAAACATTGGAGAATCAGCTGGGCGCTCCGCTGTTTGACCGCACCTCCCGCAAGGTGGAGCTGACCCAGTTCGGCAAGCTGATGCTACCCTATGCCCAGTCCATCGCCCGGCTCCAGTATGAGTATGAGTCGGCGGCCTTCAACCATCTGAACCGGGAATGTGCCCCCCTGGAGATCGCCACCATCCCCGTCATTGCCCACTACGGCATCACCGAGGCGTTGCTTCGGTTCAAGCAGGCCCATCCCACGGTGCAGGTCAACATCCAGGAGGCGGATACCCTGATCGTCCGGGAGATGCTGTTAGACCGTACCTGTGAGATCGCCATCTACCGGGACAGCCCGGCCTACCTGGAGCACGCCCCGGACAAGGAGCGGCAGCTGGTCAGACTGCCCTACGCAAGGGATCAACTGGTGGCCGTCCTGCCGCCGGACCACCCCCTGAGCAATGCCGACCATGTGGAGCTGCCCCAGCTGTCCGAGGAGATGTTTGCCCTCATTCCTCCCAACACCCTGCCCTACAACCTGTGTATGCGGGCCTGCCAGGAGGCGGGCTTTTTGCCCAAGGTGTATTTCACCTCTCACAATCTGGAATCTATTCTGGACACGGTGCGCAAGGGGAGCTGCGTGGCCCTGCTGTTCTCCAACCATTTGAATTTCCCCCATCAGATCGACTTCGGCGACCAGCCGCCGTTCGTGGCTGTCCCCGTCTCCCCGCCCATCTACACCACCGTCTATCTCAGCTACCGGAAAAACGACACCCTCTCCTCTGCGGCGGCCTACTTTATCGAGTTCTGCAAGCAGGTGCGGGCGGGGCTGCCCGGGGGCATGGAGGAGGCGGCCCCATGACAGAGCAGGTGAAGCGGTACGAGCGGACGGTGTGGGGCGTGACCCTGCTCTGCGACGTGGTGCCCATGGGCCGGGACTACACGATCTGTATCCGCTCGGACAGCGGCGGTCATGTGGGTTCAGCCGCCCTGGCGGTGGCCCGACCCAGCCTCACCGGGGAGGGGGTCAGCGCCACCACCTCTGTCCTCAACTGCCTGGGCCACAAGGACGACGCCGTGGCCTGCCGTCTGGCCGCCGCCGTAGCCGGTGCGAAGAGCTGCACGGCGGTCTGCGTCTGCGGTATCCACATCGACGGCCTGGCCCCGGAGGGCATCCGGGCGATTTTGGACGCCTGCGGAGAGCTGGAGGAGGAGATTTTGCGGGAATTGTGAGCATCAATTCCAAACAGGCAAGAAAAACATTTGGAAATAGAATTGTTCTTTTTGGTGCTTCTGTCTAAAATAGAAAACAGAAGCACCGTTTCTATTTGTATTTTCATCAAAACAACAAGGAGTGATCGATATGAAGCCCTACATCCCCATCCTGAATGCCACTCTGGAGCTGGCAGACTGCCGGAAGGAGTGGTTTTTGGACGAGACCTATCATTGCTGGTGTCTGGAGGATATTCTCTACACCCTGAAGGCCACCACCCCCAAATTCCAGCGCATGAGCATTTTTGTGCCCCAGGCATATCTGAACGCCGACGGCACGGTGAACCCGGAGGGGACCTGCGGGGCCTTCACCGCTCAGAACGCCCCTGTGGTCTTTGAGAACAACTCCGCCGGATATATGCAGATGCCACACACCTGGCTGGGCGGCCCCAGAGACGAGGGGCCCAAGTACCTCCAGCGGGGCATGGTGTACGTCACCTGCGGCAGCCGGGGCCGGGAGTCACGGGACCGGGACGGCAATCTGTGCGGCAAATCTCCCTGGACCCTCATCGACCTGAAAACGGGTATCCGGTTCCTGCGCCATAACGCCGCTGTCCTCCCCGGCGACATGAGCCGTATGGTCTCCGTGGGCTGGAGCGCCGGTGGGGCTATGTCCACTCTCGTCTCCATCACCGGCGACCACCCGGATTATCTGCCCTACCTGGAGCAGAACGGGGCGTTTATGGACGAGTCCGACGCCGTATTTGCCGGGCAGATCTACTGCCCCATCATCGACCTGGACCATGCCGACCTGGCCTATGAGTGGCAGTTCCAGAAGGACCCGGAGAATGAGGCCTCTCCTGCCGGACCTGCTGGCACCTTCACCCCCTTCCAGGCAGCCCTGTCCCAGAAGCTGGCGGCGGAGTATATCACTTATTTCAATTCCCTGGGCCTGGAGGACCCCAAGACCGGCGAGCCTCTGGTACTGAATGAGGACGGGCGGAGCGGCTCCGCCTACGACTATCTCATGGCCTGTCTGGAGGAGTCTGTGGGAGACTACCTCTCCCGACTGGACCGGGGCGAGCTGCCGGAGAAATACACCAGCGGCGACTACCTGACCGGCAACTACACCCACTTGGTCGACGCCCCCAAGCCTGACGATGGGCCGGAGGGCAAGGACGACGTGGGGTTGCACCACGCAGGCGCAGCGGTTGCCATGCCCCCCCTGGACGGCGACAAGCCCTCCGGCCCTCCCAGTCTGGGCGATCTGGTCTCCCGTCCGCCCAAGGGCGTGCCCTATGTGGGACTGGAGTTCCCCAAGGTGGAGGCTCCCGGCACGGACAAGACCGGCTGGCTCACCTGGGATGGCAAAAAGGCCACGATTTCCGATCTGGACACCTATATTCTCAGCCATCGCCGCCGTATGAAGCCCTGCACCAGCTTCGACACCCTGAACATGGACAGCGGAGAGAACCAGGAGTTCGGCACTCCGGAGCAGGATTATATTCACTTTAACGCAGATATCCCCGCCGCGCTGGAATCGCTGAAAGAGGCGTTCCCGGAGGAATATGCCCGGTATTATGAGTCCTGGGCCAAGGTGCGGGGCGACGATGCCCTGGCGGAGCGGCGGCGGCTCATCAACCCCATGCGCTATCTGGACAGCGACCTGAGCGTCTGCTCCCCCGCCGGACACTACCGCATCAACGTGGGCGCCTGCGACGCCGACACCGCGTTCATCATCTCCATGTCTCTGGCGGTCAAGCTGGCCAACCTGGGAAAAGACGTGGAATATCACCTGATTTGGGACAAGCCCCACTGCGAGGCGGACTATCCCTTCGAGGTCTGCGACTGGATCGAAAGGCTCTGCAAGTAAACGTTGCCTCCCTGATAAAAGCGCCGGACGGAACCTCCTTGGCTCTGTCCGGCGCTGAACGTGCTGTATGCAGATTTCTTTGCAGCCAGGGACGTTCAATGGGGCGAGATGCCCCTTGCCCCCGTCTCTGATCTGTGGCATAATAGGGGAAAAGACGGAACAGCAAAGGAGAACGGCAGATGGACACAGCGGAGCAGATCGGACCGTTTACGCTCCGACAACGGGAGGGCTTGCCCAAGGCAGGGAGGGATTCCTTGCTGCTGGGGGCTTTTGCCACCCTCCGCCGTGGAGACCGGGTCTGCGACCTGGGCTGCGGTGTGGGGGTACTGGCCCTCTGCCTGGCCCAACGGGAGGAGAGCCTGACCCTGGATGGACTGGACTGCCAGGAGGACTGCGTCTGTCTGGCACGGGAAAATCTGTCGGCCAACCGGCTCTCTGGCAGCGTGTTTGTCGGCCGGGTGGAGGAGCTGCCGCCGGAGCTGCCCGCCGGGCGCTATGACCTGGCAATTGCCAATCCCCCCTACTTTCGCCCCGGAAAGGGAGCTGTCGCTCCGGGGGCCAGGGGAGTTGCCCGGACGGGCGGTGAGGAAGGGCTGCTCCCCTGGTGCCAAGCCGCCAGGAGGTTGCTGCGCAACGGAGGCCGCTTCGCCCTTTGTACCCGGCCCCAGGGACTGGCGGCACTGTTTTCCGACCTGACAGCCTGTGGACTGGAACCAAAACGGCTCCAACCGGTTCAGTCTGTCCCAGATCGCTCCGCCAATCTGGTTTTGCTGGAAGCGGTTGCCCAGGGCCGTCCTGGGCTGGAGCTTCTGCCCACTCTGATCGTGAGGTGAATCCCTTGTCCGGAATATTGTATCTGGTGCCCACACCCATCGGGAACCTGGGCGATATCTCCCGGCGGAGCGTCGAGGTGCTCCAATCGGTGGACTTTATCGCCGCGGAGGACACCCGCGTTTCTCTGAAGCTGCTCAATCATCTGGAAATCAAAAAGCCCCTGGTGAGCTATTACCGGCACAACACTGAGACCAGCGGCCCGGCCATCCTGGACCGGCTGCTGGCCGGAGAGAGCTGCGCCCTGGTCACAGACGCCGGAACGCCTGCCATCAGCGATCCGGGGGAGGATCTGGTGGCCCTGTGTGCCGGAGCGGGAATTTCCGTGGTGGCCATTCCCGGCCCCTGCGCCCTGGTTTCCGCCCTGGCGGTCTCCGGCCTGCCCACCGGAAGATTCACTTTCGAAGGCTTCCTCGCCATGAACAAAAAGAACCGGCGACGGCATCTGGACAGCCTTGTGCGGGAAGAGCGGACGATGATCTTTTATGAGGCGCCCCACAAGCTCTGCGCCACTCTGGACGATCTCAGGGACACCTTTGGCCCGGAGCGGCGGCTGACCCTCTGCCGGGAGCTGACCAAGCTCCATGAGGAGGTTCGGCGGACGACTCTGGGCGAGGCGGCGGACTGGTATCGGGAAAATCCGCCTCGGGGAGAATTCGTCCTGGTGGTGGAGGGCTGCCCGCCACAGAAGCCGGAACCCCCCTCGCTGGAAGAGGGAGTGGAGCGGGTGCTGGCGCTCCAGGCCGGAGGGATGCGTCTCAAGGAGGCTGCCCGCCAGGTGGCGGCAGAGACCGGACTTTCCAAAAACGAGCTGTACCGTCAGGCGGTAGAGAAGGCTTGAACCGGCAGGCGGCAAATTCTGCGAAGTGAATAACGCATATAACTGACAAGTCCGCATAGGACAC
>JAJBTD010000101.1:0-2300 GCA_020861055.1 Clostridiales bacterium
CCATTCAGACCGGGTGCGTGCTTCTCGTCCGCTCCCAGCCGGAACCTACCCCTACCTGAGAGAGGAGATTCAGACATGAGAAAGATCACTTCCCTGCTCCTGGCAGCTGTACTTTGCCTGCAACTATGCGTTCCCGCTTTCGCCGCGGAGACGACGGCGGATGTGTTGTCCGATGATACGGCGGACACTGAGGAAGAATATAGCGAGGATACGCTGGACGCAGATGAGGCGGAGACTTCCGAGGAAGAGACGGAAGAGGCATCTGACGCAGTCGAAGCAGATACTCCCGATGACAATGAGTCCGCAGAGGGGAAAGAGACGACGGATGATGGGAGCGCAGCGGAGGAAACAGGAGAGGATGAGACGGAGACGTCTGAGTCCGAGAATGTGGAACAGGAGGATCTCCAGGACGAGGATGAAGCCGAGGACTCCGAAGAGGAGAGCGACGTCCTGTACAACGGGAATGAAGCGGATTACAATGACCCACAATTCCTTCAGCTGTTGGAAGAGGGCTTCTTTGACGAGAACGAGAACGACGGCATCGCCACCGTTGCCAGCAGCTATTCCCATAATAGCCGGTTCAACGGGTATACGATCACGAAGGGCGTCGATGTTTCCAAGTGGAATGGAACGATCAACTGGTCCAAGGTCAAAGCCGCCGGCATCAGCTTTGTCATGATCCGCTGCGGCTATCGGGCAGTGGGCGACGGTACGCTGTACAAGGACACTATGTTCGAGACGAATATTAAGGGCGCTCTTGCAGCAGGGCTGGAGGTGGGCGTCTACGTCTACTCTCAGGCCATCACCACTGCGGAGGCCAAGGCGGAGGCTAAGCTTGCGCTCCAGATGTGCGCCGACTATGATATCACGCTTCCGATTGTCCTGGATTACGAATACTATACGCCTACCTCCGGCCGTCTGGCGACGGCCAATCTGTCCAAGACCCAGCAGACCAAGATCTGTCTGGCCTTCTGTGATGCGGTGGATGCGGCTGGCTACGGAGCTATGGTCTACGCCAACAAAAGTATGCTGGTGGACGATACCTATGGCCAGCAGATCGCAGACGCAGGTTATGAGGTGTGGCTTGCTCAGTGGACCAGCAGTACCACCTATTCCGGTACTTACACCTATTGGCAGTATTCTGACAGCGGGTCTGTCAGCGGAATCAGCAACAGCGTTGACGTGAACTATCGCTACCAGCTGCCTTCGCCCACCATTACACAGACCTATTGTGCCGTTACCGGTGTTCGCCTGGCCTGGAGCAAGGTATCTTTGGCGGACAGTTATAATATCTATCGGAGAGATTCCGGCGGAACTGCCTGGACTAAGCTGGGGACGGTCAGCAGCGATACCCTGACCTGGCTTGACACGACTGCGGTAGAGGGGAAAACCTACGAATATGTGGTTCGGGCCTGTGATGGGGCGGTCCTTTCCACCTATCAGCGAACGGGCACAGCGGTTACCTATCAGCCAAAGTTTTCTCTTGCATCGGCGACACAGATCAGTGGCGGCGTCAAGCTGACCTGGGCCGTTTCCTCAAGCTACGACCAGTATAAGATCTATCGTCGGGTCGGCTACTCTGGAAGCTGGAGCCTGGTCACAACGATATCCGATGCCAGCGTGACATCCTATCTGGACAATGCCACATTTTCCAGCGGAACCACCTATTCCTATACGATCATCGGCGTGAGCGACGGCGTGAAGGACAACTATGATCCCTACGGTATCCAGCTGACCTGGATGGACGCGCCGGAGCTGGTTTCTGCAGCCTCCTATAAAACCGGCATGAGAGTGACCTGGAAAGAGATATCTGGAGTAGACGGATACCGGGTATACCGAAAGGAGAGCACCGGCTGGAAGCGCATTGCAACTGTCAGCGGCAGCAGCACCGTCACATATTATGACAGCGAAGCCTCTGCTGTGGGCACCACATATACATACACTGTTCGCGCCTACTTGGGCAGCGTTCTCAGCCTATACAACGGCGCCGGTGTGTCCGGCACTCGGGTCAGTACGCCCACTTTGGTCAGTGCAGCTATGAGTGGGAGCGGCGTGAAGGTGCAGTGGAAAGCGGTCAGTGGAGCGACTGAATACAGAGTCTATCGCAAAAGCTCTGGCACAAGCTGGTCCAAAATCACCACGACAGCGTCTACTTCGTATACAGATACCACCGCTGTCAGTGGTACGGTATATACCTACACGGTCCGGGCGGTTGCCTCCGGCAACGTGAGCTGGTACGACACCACCGGAGTCTCCGGAGTCTGGCTGTCAACGCCGACACTGAGCTCGGCAAGCAGTAC
>JAJBTD010000101.1:2400-9660 GCA_020861055.1 Clostridiales bacterium
GGCAGGAGGGCACTGGAAAACGTTGGCGACAGTGACCGGGACCAGCTACACGGATGCCAGCCTCACAGAGTACAACACAAACTATTATTATACCGTCCGCGCCTATACGACACTGAACGGCACGACCTGTCTCAGCGGGTACAACTCCTCCGGGGTGGTGTACCACTATCTGGCAACCCCTAAGCTCTCATCTGTGAGCACCGCCTCTGCCGGTCTCAAGGTGAGCTGGAGCAGCGTCTCCGGGGCGACAAAGTATTATGTCTACCGAAAGACCAGTAACAGCAGCGGATGGACGAAGATGGCGACAGTGACCGGTGCAACCACATGGACAGACACCACTGCCAAATCGGGGACGGTCTACATCTATACGGTCCGAGCGGGCTCTGCCAATGGAACGAGTTGGTACGATACTGCCGGAGTCTCCGGAGTCTGGCTGTCAACGCCGACACTGAGCTCGGCAAGCAGTACGTCGACAGGGGTGAAGGTGCAGTGGGAAGCGGTGAGCGGCGCAGCGGGATATCGTGTGTACCGCAAGACGGCAGGAGGGCACTGGAAAACGTTGGCGACAGTGACCGGGACCAGCTACACGGATACCAGCCTCACAGCGTATGACACAAACTATTACTATACCGTCCGCGCCTATACGACGCTGAACGGCACGACCTGGCTCAGCGGATACGACTCTTCTGGAGTGATGCTCCACTATCTTGCCGTTCCGCAGCTCGATGAGGCAAGCAGCAATGAATCTGGTATCACGGTGAGCTGGCTTGCGGTCAGCGGAGCTACGTCTTACTGCCTCTATCGCAAGACCGACGGCGCCAAATGGACTTGTATTGCCACGTTGGACGACGACTGCACCAGCTATACAGATACTACGGGTGTTTCCGGGACCACGTACTATTACACCGTCCGAGCACAGAGCGCCGATGGGATCAGCTGGTACGACACAGCAGGCGTATCTGCCATCTGCCAGTGAAGCAGGGTCCGAACAGAAAATCGGATTGACACAAATTTCCGCCCCTCTGCATATCCTGTAATACAGGGTATCAGAGGGGCGGTTTTGCTGCCTGCCCGGTCGATGCCATGCAGGGAAGGGGGCACGGGCATGAAAATTATCGTACTGCGCTCGCCGAAGTTTCTCTCCGGCCTGCTCAAGCTGGTTTTCCATATTGATTCCAAGGAATGACAGCGGTTGCCGCCGCATACGTTCTCTTTAGAACCGTGTCCGGTCTGTCCGGACGCAAAAGGAGAGGATGCCTTTTGGAACTTGAAGCGACCGGAACCAGCATTGAGCATTTTACGCTGGTCAAAGACAATGGGAGCAGCCGGGAGGAGACGCTGGAGATGATCGTTCCGGATGCCTGCCCGGATATCGTGCAGGTGGTGGATACCTGGGGGTTCTGCTGCCTGAATCGCCGGGAAGTGACCGACTCCGGCGCATTACTGACAGGGCGAGTCCGCGTGACCATTTTGTACATTCCAGAGGGAGACGGCGGACTGCAAAAGCTGGAGGCGGAGCTGCCCTTTCAGCACCTGAGTGAGTGCGCTCAGGCAGACGGCAGCTTCCGCCTGCTGGCACGGGCCTGGGTGGCCTCGGCGGAGACCCGGGTTCTGAATCCCAGAAAGGTCCTGATCCGTGCCGACCTCCGGGAAGAGGTACAGCTTTATCGCTTCCAGACCCTCCGGGTGCGAAATGCCCTGGACGCCGCAGATACGCTGGGGCTGCAAACCAAAACCCAGCCATATCTGACCACTCTGGTCACCCAGACGGCGGAGAAAGCATTCGCCATGGAGGAGGAGCTCGATCTGACCGCCAGCCGGAGTGCATCGGGCGTTCTGCTGCGGGTGCGCCCGGAAGCCGACTGCCGGGAGGCCAGGCTGATCGGCTCCAAGCTGGTGCTGAAGGGTGTTGTCCAGCTCCAAACGCTTTGGATGGGGGAGAGGGGACTTGCCTCCGGCAGCTTCGAATTGCCCTTTTCCCAGATGATGGATGCTGCGGGGGTAGGAGAAGGCGCACAGTGCCGGGTCTGGGTTCAGGTGCAGAGCTGGCAGACCGGCCAGATTTCCGGAGACGGTCGATCCATGCCCATCTCCCTGGAGCTGTGTGCCCAGGCGGTCTTTTGTGAGAGCGTCCCAGTAGTCATGATGACCGACGCCTATAGCACCTGTTATCCTACCAGTCTGCGCACCGAATGCTGGAACGTCTGCCAGTCGAGCCGGGAGGAATTCCGGCAACCCATTCGGGAATTTGTGGAGTGTGGGCAGGACGTTCAGACGGTTCTGGACTGCCACACGGAGCTCGGACTTGCCCAGATATCCAAAGAGGGTGACCAGGTTACCGTTACCCTTCCCGTCTGTGCCAGCGTCCTGTGTCTGGACGAGAGAGAAAAACCGTTTGCGCAGGCCCATTCCTTTTCTGTTTCTTTCCAACCGGTGTGTACTTCGGAACAGCAGCTTCGATGTGAGCGCTGCTTCGCTCAGATCGAGGCCCTGCCTGCCGCAGCCGGCGTGGAGCTGCGGGGAACGGTCAGCATGTGTATCCAGACAGAGCAGATGACTTCGGCAGAGGTTCTGACCGGGTTGGAGCTGGATCAGGAGCACCCTCAGGAGTACGCGGAACAGCCGTCCATTGTGCTGCGCCGTTCGGTTTCTTCGGAGGGCCTGTGGGAGATTGCCAAGCGCTACTCTACCACCTGTCAGGAGATCTGCGTTGCCAATGATTTGATGGAGGATCAGCCTTTGGATGGCCAAATGCTGCTGATTCCCCGGAAACGGTAAAGGGGGGAAAGAGATGGAAGACGTCAAGCTCTATGATGAGATCGCCCAGCGGACAGAGGGAGATATTTATATCGGCGTCGTTGGACCGGTTCGCACGGGAAAATCCACTTTTATCAAGCGCTTCATGGAGACGCTGGTCATACCAAATATTCAAAACGTCTACCGCCGGGAGAGAGCCAGGGACGAGCTGCCCCAGTCCGGGAGCGGACGAACGATCATGACCGCCGAGCCGAAGTTTGTCCCGGAGGAGGCCGCTCAGGTGGAGCTGGAGGGAGGCGTTCGATTCTCTGTCCGGCTCATCGACTCGGTGGGCTACCTGGTGGGCGGGGCGGTGGGCCAGACGGAGGACGGCAGCCCCCGAATGGTCACCACCCCGTGGTTTGAACATGAGGTCTCCATGGCGGAGGCCGCCGAACTGGGAACCAGAAAGGTGATCGCCGAGCACTCCACCATCGGCATTGTGGTGACCACAGACGGCACCATTACCGAGATCCCACGGGAGGACTACCTGGAGGCGGAGGAGCGGGTCATTCAGGAGCTGAAAGCGTTGAACAAGCCGTTTCTGGTCCTGCTCAATTCTCAGGAACCGGACTCTGACCGGGCGAGAGCGATCGCGTCGGATATTTCCAAACGGCATGAGGTGTGCTGCCTTCCGGTCAACTGCCTGGAGCTGCGGGAAACGGATGTCAGCGAGATCATGCAGTCTGTGCTCTATGAGTTCCCGTTGCAGGAGATGGAGCTGTTCCTGCCCTCCTGGGTGGATGCCCTGCCCTATGACCACCCCATCAAATCGGGACTGTATGAGGCAATTCGGGCCGCAGGGGGGCAGATCAGCCGTATCCGGCAGGTTCGGGACGCCATGAACCGGCTGGGGGCCTGTGAGAGTGTCAGCCGCTGCGAGCTGACCGGAATTGACCTAGGCAGGGGAGTGGCCCGGGCGACTGTGGAGGTGCCGAGGGCCCTGTTCTACGAGACGCTCAGCCAGCAGTCTGGCTTCTCTATCGGGGACGACGGCGATTTGATCCAGCTACTGACCCAGCTCGCCTCCGTCAAGCGGGAGTATGACAAGGTCGATGCGGCGCTCCGGGAGGTGCGGGAGAGCGGCTATGGCATTGTCGTCCCGTCGATGGAGGAGCTGACGCTGGAGGAGCCGGAGATTATGCGGCAGGGGGGACGTTACGGCGTCCGGCTCAAGGCCAGCGCTCCCTCTATTCATATGCTGAGGGCGGATATTGAGACAGTCCTCTCGCCCATTGTGGGCAGCGAGAAGCAGAGCGAGGAGATGATTCACTATCTGCTTCAGGAGTTTGAGGGGGACACAAAGAAAATCTGGGAGTCCAATATCTTCGGAAAATCCTTCCACGAGCTGGTCAACGAGGATCTGCAGGGGAAGCTGAACCGGATGCCGGAGGATGCCAGGGTCAAGCTCCGGGAGACGCTGGAGCGCATCATCAACGAGGGCACCGGGGGCCTGATCTGCATTATCCTCTGAGGTTTGCGCCCCAAACAATACGGAAGCTGTATTTTTCATACAAAACGCCTCGCCGGGGGAAATGCCCTGGCGAGGCATTTTCAGAGACAGCTCCGACCAAAAGCGGGGATGCGCCGGCTCTTGACGGCAGTTGCCATCAGAAAAATGGTGCCGGAAATGGGATATTTGCGGGAAAACAGAATAGGATGACAGTTATAAATATCTGTAATCAATTTCTTGCATATTTTTATAAAAATTCATAAAAACTTCATTTCCGTATGATACAGTATCAACAAATTAGAGGGGAGCGCCTGGCTTGACCCGCAAGGGCCTCCCGGCAAACGAGGAGCTGTCATCATGAGTCGTATTATCGGGATCGATTTGGGTACCACCAACAGCTGCGTGGCGGTGCTGGAGAACGGAAAACCTGTTATCATTCCCAACGCCGAGGGCAACCGTACAACCCCTTCCATCGTCGCCTTTACCAAGAACGGCGAACGGCTGGTGGGTGATCTCGCCAAGCGCCAGGCAGTGACCAATGCCGCTGGAACGGTGTCCTCCATCAAGCGGGAAATGGGGACGGACACCCGGCTGGAGCTGGGCGGCAAGCGCCGCACCCCCCAGGAGATCAGCGCCATGATCCTCCACAAGCTGAAAACGGATGCAGAGGCCTACCTGGGAGAGCCTGTAAGCGACGCAGTCATCACCGTCCCCGCCTATTTTAACGATGTGCAGCGTCAGGCCACCAAGGACGCCGGGCGCATCGCCGGGCTGAATGTCCGGCGGATTATCAACGAGCCCACGGCGGCGGCCCTGGCCTACGGCCTGGATCACGGGGAGAGCCAGAAGATCATGGTTTACGATCTGGGCGGCGGCACCTTCGACGTGTCCATCATTGAGATCGGGGACGGGGTCATCGAGGTGCTGTCCACCTGTGGAGACAACCATCTGGGCGGCGACGACTTCGACCAGCGGCTGACCAACTATCTGGTCAGCGAGTTCAAGCAGCAGACCAAGTACAACATCGCCAAGGACCCCATGGCGCTCCAGCGGGTACGGGAGGCGGCGGAGAAGGCCAAAAAGGAGTTGTCTGCCTCCACCACCGCCAACGTCAATCTGCCCTTCCTGGCCCAGGGGCGCTCCGGCCCTCTGCACATGGACATCAATGTTACCAGGGCCGTCTTTGAGCAACTGACCCGCGACCTGGTAGAACGCACTACCATGCCGGTGCAGACTGCCCTCAACGACGCAGGGCTGTCCGTCTCTCAGCTGGGGCGGGTGCTGCTGGTGGGCGGCTCCACACGTATCCCCGCCGTTCAGGACCATGTCCGATCTCTGGTGGGTATGATGCCCAGCAAGGGACTGAACCCGGACGAGTGCGTGGCCATGGGCGCCGCCATCCAGGGCGGTACGCTGGAGGGCTCACTTATCTCCGGGAGCGCCGGAAACGGGATGGCCGCCGCCGGAAATGGGCAGGAGATTTTGCTGCTGGATGTGACGCCGCTCTCCCTGTCTATCGAGACGGTGGGCGGCGTGGCCACCCGGCTCATCGAGCGGAATTCCACCCTTCCCGTCCATTGCTCCCTCATCTTTACTACCGCCGCCTCCTGCCAGACCAAGGTGGAAATTCCGGTGCTCCAGGGGGAGCGGCCAATGGCCCGGGACAACAAGACCATCGGCAAGTTCCGACTCACAGGAATCAAGCGCGCACCCCGTGGCGTGCCGCAGATCGAGGTCACCTTCGACCTGGATACCAACGGTATTTTGAAGGTCAGCGCTAAGGACCTGGGCACCGGACGAGCTCAGGAGATCGTTATCTCCTCCAGCTCGAATCTCTCCGAGGCGGAGATCCAGCAGGCCATCCGGGACGCCCAGGAGTACGCCGTCGCCGACAGCCAGCGCAAGGAGGCCATGGAGGTGCGGAACCAGGCGGAGACATTGGTAGTGGAGACGAAGGAGGCTTTCCGGGTCTGCGGCAAGGAGCTAAACAAGGCGGATCAGAAACAGGTGAAAAACGACCTTGCCAATCTGGAGCGGCTGGTGAACCGGAACAGTCCGGAGAAAATCACTGCGGACGCCCTGCCGGAGATGAAGGCCGCCATGGAGCAGCTGCAGCGCTCCTCTGCAACCCTGTCACAGCTGTACGCCAATCATCAGGCGTCTGGGCAGAACTGATATTCCCTTCGATTTCCGTTCTTTTTCTTGACGCATATCGCGGAAGCAGATATAATATCAGTATAGTCTGTGATTCTGAAACACCCTTTTGAGAGGAGGCAGCGCCTTTGAAGGTCATGAAACGGGAGCGCTCTCCCTGGCCGGTCTACTTCATTGCCCTGGTCTGGATTTTTGCCACATTTGCTGTTGGGATTCACACCATCTGGGGCTATTTGGCCGCTGCGATTGTTTCTGCCGCAGCCTATTTCATTGGTCGCGCCATTTTCCCGGACCGACAGGTGGAGACGGAGGTGCCTGACCCGGAGCCTGCTAATCCGGAGCTGGCTGCATTGAAAAAGGATCGGGACCGAGACGTGGGAGAGATTCGCCGTTTGAACGACAACATTGAGGATGAGGAGATCTCCGCCCATCTGGACCATATCGAACAGGTCACCGGAAAGATTTACGACTATGTGCTGGAGCACCCGGAGAAAAAGACTCTGGTGCACCGGTTTCTGGACTATTATCTGCCCACTACCATCAAGCTGCTCAACCAGTATGACCGGATGGACAGCCTGGGGCTGGCTGGGGACAATGTCAACGCCGCCAAGGAGAAGATCGGGTCAATGTTGGCTACCGTCTCCGTAGCCTTTGACAAGCAGCTGGACAGCCTGTTCCAGGACGACTATATGGATGTATCCGCCGAGATCACTGTACTGGAGCAGATGATGGCCCAGGAGGGGCTGACCGGCGGCGGAATGCAGTAGCTTTACCTGACGCACACCCTGACATTATTTCAATTAAATGGAGTCTGCAAACAAAAAGTCAATAGGGAAATGAAGGAAATCTAACGATTC
>JAJBTD010000040.1 GCA_020861055.1 Clostridiales bacterium
GAGCGGAACAGGGGGCATGCGCGTCTGCCAGATTTTCCCTGAATTTTTCACATTCGAACATTGACGGGGCATGTTAAAAGAACTATAATGAAAAAACCGGAGGAAGATGTAAAACAAGAGAGCCTCCGGTCGATTCAAAGAGAAAAGAGGGATGTAGAATGAAGGAATTGAAACAGGCGCTGCGGAAGCTGGTGGAGAGCCAGCCGCTGCTCGCGTCCATTCTCCCTGCGGCGGCGGTGCTGGTGCTCATTGATCCGGTGCTGATGCTGATCAATAGCTTCAGCGGAATGCTGTTTTACTACCAGACTGCCGGCCTATTTTTTGTCGTCTACCTGCTGGGGCTGGGGCTGTGCATGGCGGCGGACAACGACTGGGCGGTGGGCCTGGCCTTTGCGCTGAAGGCGGTTGCCAGCCTGGTGAGTTTTGTCAACTATGCCACCTTCTCCAGACTGGTCTATGTGGCCCTTTATGGCGTTCTGGCGTTTTTCTTTCTCCGGGACTTTTTCCGGTCTGAGCAGGGACAGCGGCTGGTTGGCAGCGTTTCCAGGGCGGCCCAGTCCAGAGGCGGCTCTGCCGACTACAGCGGTGGTCCTGCCTATGGCGCGACGGGCTATCCTGGCGGCAACGCCGCAGGAAACGGGACTGTCACCTGCGGGAACTGTGGACTGACGGTAGCGGAAGGCGGGACGTTTTGCCCCCGGTGCGGCGCACCTCTTCCGCAGCCTGCTGCGCCGGAGCAGCCTACCGAGCGCTTTTGCCCCCGGTGTGGCCGGAAGCTGGAGCCAGGCGCCCGGTTCTGCGCCTACTGCGGTCCGGAGGCGGGCCCAGTTGAACCGCCCACCAGCGGCGGTGCGTTCGGCGGATTTAACAGCAGCAGAGGGAGCTACAACGGGGTCTCTCCGGTGGGGGAGCTGACTAACTTCTGCACCGGCGGCATTTTCCTGGTGTTTACCGCTGTGCTGACCCTGAAACTGGCCTGCTCTGTGGTGCTTCAGTTCAACATTTTCTCTGTTATTGCGGCCATCCCCTCCATCGTCCTCTGTGTGGGGCTGTGGGAGGTCTGGATGGATAGCAACAAAGGACGTCTGCGGAGCAACGGTTTCCGGCTGGCCAGCGGTGCGCTGTTGGCAGAACTGATTATTGCCTGCATTCCCCTTGTGCTCCTGGCCATTCTTAGCTTGATCGTCATGAGCGGAGGCGAGGAAGCGATTGCTGTCGGCCTGATTCTCCTGGTCGCAGTGGTGGTGGCGTTCCTGATCCTCCGGTTGTACTGGTTCGGCCTGCGTAGGACTGCCAAATCTGCGGCGGCAGTGGCCGACGGACAGGGCAGACGGGTGGAGGCTACGCTGTTCCCAATCGTCATGCTGTTCATTTCCGGCGCTCTGGCGTTGATCTCTTTGGTGAGCCTGGCCTCTATGGGGTCGATACTCAGCGGCCTCATGAGCGAGATACAGTATTACATCAATAGCTATGCGTATATGTATGGGATTGACGCATCCGTGCTCAGCAGCCTCCTCAGCGCGCTGACGCCGGATTGGAAGACCTATATCGTCCAGCTGCTGTCGGCAGCCTCTCCCATTTGCGCTGCGCTGATGCTCATCAGCGTCCGCAACACTTGGCCTGACAGATAAAATCACAGGATACACGATGCCCCGCACCGGGAACTGTCCGGTGCGGGGCATTTCTGTGTTCCCGCCTGCATACAATGCACCGAAATCCAAAGACAGGAGTGCGGTGCCATGCAGACAGACTGGAATGAAAATCGGGCACGGCTGGTTGGCCGGGCCATGGAGGAGCCGGAATACTCCCACGCCAACCACGGAGAGGACTTTTTTCGGATTCCCCTGCGGATGCTCCGACTGAGCGGAGCGGCAGATCAGGTGAATCTGCTCATCTCCCGGACGGTGCTGGAGGGCCATCCCGTCCACGCCGGGGAGCGGCTGACGGCGGAGGGAGAGGTTCGCTCATACAACAACCGAACCGGGGTGGGGAGCAAGCTGGTCATCACCGTCCTGGTGCGAAGCCTTCTTCCGGCGGGAGAGGAACCGGATGACAACCGCCTGATTTTGGCGGGCGTATTGTGCAAGCAGCCCAACTACCGTCAGACCCCCATGGGACGGGAGATCTGCGATCTGATGCTGGCGGTGAACCGTCGGTATGGCCGGGCGGACTACCTGCCCTGTATCGCCTGGGGAGCGCTGGCCCAGCGGAGCGCACGGCTGTCGGTGGGGGACGGTATCCGGCTGGAGGGGCGGCTCCAGAGCCGGGCCTATACCAAGCTCACCGAGGCGGGCCAGGTCAAGCGGGTCGCGTTTGAGGTGTCCATTATGACGATGGAGCTGGTGGAATTAGAGGCAAATGAGCGCTGAAGCCCGACAGTTGCCTCAAATGAATTGGTTCCGTTCCGGAGAATACGCATAGTTGACCGTGCGGAGAGTTTCCTCCAGCTGTGCCCGGTCTGCTTCCAAATCGTCACAGAGAGCATCCAGAGAGGGGTATTGATCCCGCAGTTTTGTATTGACATAACTCAGCAAAATAATGGGGTCCTTGGGCAGCATAAGACGGCCTCCTTTCCTCGGCGGGCAAAAACCCGTCCCCGAACGGCCGGGGACGGGCAGTTATGTGCAGAATGAGAGCAGAGTTTACTCGGCGACCACTTTTTTCAGGTGGACGAACCGGGGCAGGCCGTTCTCCTTCTTCATCTGGATCTCACCCTGAATCAGGGGGAGAGCATACTCGATATAGGCGTCGGTGACGTCGTTGCCACGCTCATTAATCCACTCCACGGGGACCTTCTTCTCATAGTTGGCCACGGAGGAGAGGTCCAGCAGCTCCGGCTCGCACTTGTAGCCGTTCTCGTCACGGGTGCACTTGAAGCCCACCATCTTGTCGGTGACGCCGGCGATGGCCTGGTTGACGGCGGTCTGACCGGCCATAAAGGACTCGTCAGAGTCGGTCTGAGAGGCGCAGTGCTCCGCGCAGCGCTGGAGCAGGCTCAGCTCGATGGGACGTACCTTGACGCCGGGGATAGCCTCCTTGACCACATTGGCCAGGTGAGCGGCCAGACCGCCCAGCTGGGCATGGCCAAAGCCGTCGGTAGCGGAGGTCTTGGCCTCGGAGACGAAGGAGCCGTCGGCGTAGTGGATGCCCTCGGAGACAGCCACCAGAACGTTCTTGTTGGCGTCCCAGATGTTCTTTACATCCTCCAGGAACTCGTCCATCTTGAAGTCCACCTCAGGCAGATAGATCAGATCGGGGCCGTAGCCGGTGACCTTGGCCAGAGCGGCGGCGCCGGCCAGCCAGCCTGCGTGACGGCCCATGATCTCCACGATGGTGACCTGGCCCTTGTCATAGACGTGGGCGTCCTGATAGACCTCTACCAGAGAGGTGGCGATATACTTGGCGGCGGAGGAGTAGCCGGGGCAGTGGTCGGTGCCGAACAGGTCGTTGTCAATGGTCTTGGGGATGCCCATGACCCGGCAGTCATAGCCCACCTTCTTCATATACTTGGAGATCTTATTGCAGGTGTCCATAGAGTCGTTGCCGCCGTTGTAAAAGAAGTAACGGACGTCATACTTCTGGAAGATCTCCAGGATGCGCTTGTAATCGGTGTCGTCCACATCGGGGTCGGCGATCTTGTAGCGGCAGGAGCCGAGAGCGGAGGAGGGGGTGTACTTCATGAGGGCCAGCTCCTCCGGGTCCTCCTCGTCCATGATATAGAGCTTATCGTTGAGAACGCCCACGATGCCGTTGGCGGCGCCGTATACCTTGGTGATGCAGTCGGCATCCAGACCGGCCTTGATTGCGCCATAACAGCTGGCGTTGATGACGGAGCTGGGGCCGCCGGACTGCCCGATGATCATTGCGCCTTTTAATTCACTCATAGAAATTGTCCTCCTTAAAAACAGTTCAAGTTCAACAATCGTCCATTTTCAGATGGGCTGGAAGCTCCCGCAGCGGCGAGGCCACGGAATTTCTCCTAAATCATACCATAACCACTTGCAATTTGCAATCAGCTTTGCTAAAATGGCGGTGTAAATTTATGAAGGAGATGACTCTTTATGCCACTGGTTACTACTACCGAAATGTTCAAGAAGGCCTATAACGGCGGATACGCTATCGGCGCTTTCAACGTGAACAACATGGAGATCGTTCAGGGCATTACCGAGGCAGCTGGCGAGCTGAACAGCCCCGTCATCCTGCAGGTTTCCAAGGGCGCCCGTGCCTATGCCAACCACACCTATCTGGTGAAGCTGGTGGAGGCCGCTGTCCAGGAGAATCCCCAGATCCCCATCGCCCTCCATCTGGACCACGGCGACAGCTTCGAGCTGTGCAAGTCCTGCATCGACGGCGGCTTTACCTCCGTCATGATCGACGCCTCCTCCAAGTCCTTTGAGGACAACATCGCCCTGACCCGTCAGGTGGTGGAGTACGCTCACGATCACGGCGTCGTGGTCGAGGCTGAGCTGGGCACTCTGGCCGGCGTAGAGGACGAGGTCTCTGTGGAGTCCGGCAAGGAGAGCTACACCCGTCCCGAAGAGGTGGAGGAGTTCGTGTCCCGCACCGGCTGCGACTCTCTGGCCATCGCCATCGGCACCTCTCACGGCGCCTACAAGTTCACCCCTGCTCAGTGCACCCGGAACGCCGACGGCATCCTGGTTCCCCCTCCGCTGCGCTTCGACGTGCTGGAGGAGTGCATCAAGCGCCTGCCCGGCTTCCCCATCGTGCTCCATGGCTCCTCCTCTGTGCCTCAGGAGTTCGTGAAGATGGTCAACACCTATGGCGGCAATATGCCCGACGCCATCGGCATCCCTGAGGATCAGCTGCGTGAGGCCGCAAAGCTGGCTGTCTGCAAGATCAACATCGACTCCGACATCCGTCTGGCAATGACCGGCAACATCCGCAAGTATTTTGCCGAGCATCCCGATCACTTCGATCCCCGCCAGTACCTCAAGCCCGCCCGTCAGGCCGTCAAGGATATGGTCAAGCACAAGATCCTCTACGTCCTCGGCTCTGACAACAAGATCTGATCTGTCTCATTCAGACGAGCCAGACAACACTTCGGCCCCGGCTGAGTTTTCTCGGCCGGGGCCGTTTCCTACAAGAAAGGAAACTCTATGCATTTTGAACATTCTGAGACCTGCGACTGCAACCAAATCCACCCAGACGCCGTCTCCCTTGTCCGGGCGAATATGCCGGATGAGGACCCTATCTATGAGGTGGCGGAGCTGTTCAAGGTCTTTGGCGACTCCACCCGGGCCAGAATTATCTGCGCCCTGTCCATCTCGGAGCTGTGCGTGTGCGATCTGTCCTGCCTGCTCAACATGAGCCAGTCCGCCATCTCCCACCAGCTCCGTATCCTCAAGCAGGCCCGAATGGTGAAAAACCGTCGCAGCGGCAAGAGCGTCTACTACTCCTTGGCGGACGAACACATCCGCCAGCTGTTTGCCACCGCCTTTGAGCACGTGATGGAGGACTGAGCGGCTGCGACCGGCATTACTGCCTCAGCGCCTTGAGCGCGGCCCGCGCGGCGGCCTGCTCCGCATCTTTTTTGCTTCGGCCTTTCCCAACGCCTACGGGCTTATCGTTCAGGCGCACCTCCATCTCGAAGGTCTTGGCGTGGTCAGGTCCGGCCTGGCTGAGCAGATGGTAGGTCAGCGACTGACCGCTCCTGCGCTGGACCAGCTCCTGGAGCGCAGTCTTGAAGTCCTGGCCCGCCGGGTCAACCTGGGACATATTGTCCAGGATGAACCGCTGCACGAGCTTCCGGGCCTGGGCAATGCCGCCGTCCAGATAGACTGCCGCCAGCACGGCCTCCACGGCGTCTGCCCGGATGGAGGGGCGTTCCCGACCACCGCAGATCTCCTCTCCCTTGCCAAGACGGAGATAGGCCCCCAGATCCCACAGAGCGGCTACGTTGACCAGATTGCCCTCACAGACCAGGCTGGCCCGCATCCGGGTCAGATCGCCTTCGGGCAGGGTGGGGAAGCTGCGGTAGAGATAGTCCGCTACCACCATGCCCAGCACGGAATCGCCCAGAAATTCCAGCCGTTCATTGCTCTGGGAGTGGCCTGCATGGTGCTCGTTGGCGTAAGAGCTGTGGGTCAGGGCATTCTCCAGCAGGGACTGGTCCTGAAATCGATAGCCCAGTTTTTCTTCCAGCGTTTTCATAGTTGGTCACATCTCCCCGGTGGAGAGCTGGAAGCTGTCCACATGCTCTGCGATGGCGTCCACAAAACCGGCGTTGACAAATTCCACGGCCTTGCCGATAGCATGGCTGATGGCGTAGGCGTCGGAGGAGCCGTGGGCCTTGAACACCGGCTTGCGCAGACCCAGCATGGCGGTGCCGCCGGTCTCCCGGCTGTCGATCATCTTTTTGAAGCCGCCCATATTGCCCTGAATCATCAGGTAGCCCAGCTTGGTTTTCAGGTTGGTGGTGAATACGCCCTTCAGACCCTTGACCAGGAAATTGGCGGTGCCCTCCATGGCCTTGAGGAGAATGTTGCCTACAAAGCCGTCGGCCACGATGACGTCGACGGCATCCTCACTGGCCAGAGAGGTGGGTTCGATGTTGCCCACAAAATTCAGCTTGCCCGCTTCACCGGCACGTGTGAGCATCTTGTGAACCTGCTTATACAGCTCACTGCCCTTGCTGGGCTCAGAGCCGATGTTCAGCAGGCCCACCCTGGCCTTTTCCCGCCCCAGGACCATCTCTGCATAGAAGGAGCCCATCAGGGCAAACTGACACATATATTCCGGGGTGCACTCGCTGTTTGCCCCGGCGTCGATGAGGACGGCGCTTCCTGCCGCAGTGGGGACGATGGGGGCAACGGCGGCCCGGCGGATACCGGGGATGCGCTTGACGATCAGCGTCCCGGCGGAGAGCAGAGCGCCGGTGCTTCCGGCGGAGATAAAGGCATCTCCCTTGCCGTCCTTGAGCATTTTCAGGCCCACCGTCATAGAGGAGTCTTTCTTGTCGTGCCAGGCGGTGGAGGGATTGTCACAGATCTCAATGACCTGGGTGGCATTGACGATATCGATACCGGGAGGAAGCTGGCCGATGCCGTCCTGCTCCAGAACCTTCTGAATAGCCGCCTCCTGACCTACCAGGATGATGTCGCAGCCGAATTCCTTCCGGGCCATAATAGCCCCGCGAACCGGCTCCCTGGGGGCGAGATCGCCTCCCATAGCGTCGAGGATGATTTTCATAGTGCTTGCCTCCTGAAATATTGTACATATCATAGGTAGGGCAGCCATATCCTCCGGCCAGACATGACCGGAAGGTATCGCTGCCTTACAGCGTGTAAGGACAGAGATCAATTACAGGGAAAGGGTATCCAGCGCTGCCAGGCTTCTTTGAGCCAGTGCGGCGTTTTTATTTCGCTTGCCCTTCACCCGGTAGCCCAAGGGCGGGATAATGCCAAAATTGATGTTCATGGGCTGGAAATTGACTATGCTGGTGTCGCTGACATAGTATCCCAGAGCACCCAGAGCGGTTTCCTGGGGAAAGTCGATGGGCGGCTCACCCAGCACCCTTCGGGCCAGCTCCGCCCCTGCCAGCAGCCCAGAGGCGGCGGATTCCACATAGCCCTCCACGCCGGTGATCTGTCCGGCAAAGGTCAGCCGGGGCTGCTCGATGACCTGGTAATAGCGGTTGAGCAGGCCGGGGGAGTGGAGGTAGGTATTCCGGTGCATGACGCCGTAGCGGAGAAACTCCGCCTGCTCCAGACCGGGGATCATGGAGAACACCCGTCGCTGCTCCGGCCAGGTCAGGTGCGTCTGGAAGCCAACCATATTGTACACCGTGCCCAGGGCGTTGTCCTTTCGCAGCTGGACAACGGCATAGGGCCGGAAGTCCGGGCGGCGGGGGTCGGTGAGGCCCACCGGCTTTAACGGGCCGAAGCAGAGGGTGTCGTGTCCCCGGCGGGCCATGACCTCCACAGGCATACAGCCCTCAAAGACGCCCCCGTCGTCAAAGTCGTGGAGGGGGGCCTCCTTCGCGCAGCGCAGGTTTTCCCAGAAGGCGTCGTACTCCTCCCGTGTCATGGGACAGTTGATGTAGTCCGCCGTCCCCTTGTCGTACCGGGAGCCGAACCAGGCCTTGTCCATGTCGATGCTCTCAAAGCTGATCAGAGGGGCCACAGCATCGAAAAAGTGAAGGTCGTTCTGTCCCGGAAACCGGCTGGAGATGTCCGCCGCCAGTGCGTCCGAGGTCAGAGGGCCGGAGGCGATGAGCACCTGCCCTTCATCGGGAACAGAGGTGACCTCTCCCTCCTCCACGGTGATCAGGGGGTGAGAGCGGATCGCCTGGGTGACCGCTCCGGAAAAGCCGTAGCGGTCCACCGCCAATGCGCCTCCGGCGGGCACCTGGTGCTCGTCGGCGCAGCGGAGGATGAGAGAATCACACCGACGCATCTCCTCCTTGAGCAGACCCACGGCGTTTTCCACATTTCCCGCCCGGAGGGAGTTGGAGCAGACCAGCTCCGCGAAGTCGCCGCTCTGATGGGCAGGGGAGCGCTTTTCCGGTTTCATCTCCCGCAGCAGGACGGGGACGCCCCGCCGTGCCAGCTGCCAGGCGGCCTCGCAGCCGGCGAGACCGGCGCCGATTACTGTGACCTGTTCCATCCTCAGCCCTCCGTCTTGGCCCGACGGGCGGCTTCCCGGTTGGCCTGGGCCTTTGCACGGCCACGGGCCAGGGCCTCCTTCTGGGCCTCGGTCATCTGCCGCTTGGGGCGGGTGGTCGTTGCCGCCGTTTTTTTGGCCGTGCTGGCCTTTTTCGTGGGGGCGCTCTTTTTCCTGGCGGCGGTTTTTCTGGCAGTGGTCTTTGTACCGGTTTTGGCAGCAGCCCTGGAGACTGTCTTTTCGGTGGGAGCGGTTGCAGCCGCCTCGCCCTCCGTTTTCTCTTTTGGCTTGCGGTAGCCAGGGCGCTGCTCCGGCGGGAGAAAGCTGGGACACTTCTCGTTGACGCAGAAGGGTTTTTTGGAGCCTCGGCCGGAGGCCTTGAACATGGTCTTGCCGCAGACGGGGCAGTTGTCCTTGACGGGCACATCCCAGGTCATAAAGTCGCAGGGGTCGCCGGAAACCACCCGGTTGCGCTCACAGCCGTAATAGGTGTGACCATTCCGGCTGGTCTTTTTCAAAATACGGCTGCCGCATTTGGGACATTTTCCAGGCATCTCGATGACCAAAGGCTTGGTGAAGCTGCACTCCGGGAAGCCGGAGCAGCCCAGGAACCGGCCAAACCGGCCCATTTTGACCACCATTTTTTTGCCGCACAGGTCGCAGACCTCGTCGCTCTCCTCGTCAGGCACCTTGATGCGGGTGTCGCCCAGTTCCTCGGTGGCCTGTTTCAGCTCTGCCTCGAAGCCGGAGTAAAACCGGGAGAGGACATCCTTCCAATATTCCTCTCCCGCCTCCACTCTGTCCAGGCTCTGCTCCATTTTAGCAGTGAAGTCCGGGTCTACGATATCGGTGAATTTGTCCATCATCACTCCGTTGACTACCTCGCCTAACGGGGTGGGGCGGAGAGCCTTGCCCTCCTTGACCACATAGTTCCGGTCCAGGATGGTGGATACGGTGGGGGCGTAGGTGGAGGGACGGCCCACCCCTTTTTCCTCCAGCAGCTTGATGAGGGAGGCCTCGGTGAAC
>JAJBTD010000064.1 GCA_020861055.1 Clostridiales bacterium
ATGAGGACGCCGAACCGCCGGACTACGACTGCAAGCTGGAGGCCCTGGTCCCCGGCCTCCAGGGGACCCTCCCCGCCCACTTCCACGCACACCGGGCGGACGACATCGCCACCGCCCTGCGCATCGCGCGGGAGTTTCGGCTCAACGCCGTCGTCGTCCACGCCACCGAGGGCTATCTGGTGGCGGACATTCTGGCGGAGGAGGGGGTGCCGGTGATCACCGGCCCCATCTTCGGGGACCGGAGCAAGCCGGAGCTGAAAAACAAGGTGCAGGAGAACACCGCCCTGCTCATGCAGGCGGGGGTCCCTGTGGCCATCTGCACCGACCACCCGGAGAATCCCATCCAGTATCTCCCCCTGGGGGCGGCGCTGGCGGTGAAGGCGGGGGCGGACCCGGAGGAGGCCATGCAGAGCATCACCCTCCGGGCGGCGCAGATCGCCGGTATCGACAGCCGGGTGGGCTCCATCACGCCGGGAAAGGACGCGGACCTGGTGGTGCTGGACGGCTCCCCCCTGGAGGTGGCGTCCACCATCCGGATGGTATTCATCGACGGAATACGCGTCAAATAACGAAAAGGAGAAGGATTTATGAGAATTTCCATCGGCTCCGACCACGGAGGCTTTGCCCTGAAGGAGCATATCAGGGACTACCTCATCGCCCAGGGCCATGAGGTCACGGACGTGGGGACGTACAGCGGGGAGAGCTGCGACTATCCCGACTTCGGCTACGCCGCCGCCAAGCGCCTGGCGTTGGGAGAGGCGGACAGGGCCATCGTCATCTGCTCCAGCGGGGTGGGCATCTCCATCACCGCCAACAAGGTGCGGGGCGTCCGCTGCGCCCTGTGCAGTGAGCCGCTCTCCGCAGAGATGAGCCGCCGCCACAACGACGCCAACTGTCTGGCGATGGGCGCCCTGATGATCGGCGTCAATATGGCCGAGCGCATCACCGACGTGTTCCTCTCCACCGAATTCGAGGGCGGCCGCCACAGCCGCCGGGTGGGGAAGATCGCCGACTGCGAGGAAAACGAGACGGAGCGGGTGAGCGAGCGCTGAGGCGCGGCCCGGAATCACAGCCGCTTCCAAATGGGTCAGGCGTCAGCCTGGCCCATTTTGCCTGTCCGGAATCTGTGACGCGCACAGAATCTGTGACGCGCAGTCCCGGCCTTCCTTGTTCTTTCACGGAAGGCGTGGTATAATGACTCTGTACACGACAAAACATGGACCCTTTTGATTCATATCAGCATATAAGGAGGAACCCGCCATGGCAACCGTCACTCTGCTCCAGCAGCGCACCCGCGAGCTGCATCTCCGCAACGACATCAAAAAGCAGGGACAGCTCCAGCTCAGGAGCAACTTCAACTTTAACGTGAAATACGCCTCCAACAATCAGAACTGTGTGGCCACCCTCTACCAGAGCTTTGAGGACAAGAGCGGGGAGGAGGCCTTCTCCGTCTCCGTCACCCTGGAGGGGCTGTTCTCCTGCCAGGGAGTGGCAAACGACGAGGATAAACGGGCCGTCCATCTCCAGGCCTACGACGCCCTGTTCCCCTATCTCCAGTCGGTGGTAGGGCAGATCTTCGGCTCCACCGGCTTTGCCGGCTTCATGCTGAAAAAGGTCCCCCTGGACGAGGGGAGAGTGGTCGTCTCTCAGCCCCGGAAGGAGAACAATCCGCCCACTCTGCCCATCGTGTGATCTGCCATGATCTATCTGGTGGAGGACGACGGCAACATCCGGGAGCTGGTGGTCTATACCCTGAACCAGACCGGTCTGGAGGCGAAGGGCTTCGGCCTGCCCTCTCAGTTCTGGGCTGCGGTGGAGCGGCAGACGCCGGAGCTGGTGCTGCTGGACATTATGCTCCCGGAGGAGAGCGGGCTGGACATCCTGGCCCGCCTGCGCCGGACGCCGGAGACGGCGGAGACGCCGGTGATGATGCTCACCGCCAAGGACAGCGAGTATGACAAGGTGGTGGGCCTGGACCTGGGGGCGGACGACTATCTGGCCAAGCCCTTCGGCATGATGGAGCTGACCGCCCGTGTCCGGGCGCTGCTCCGCCGGTCTGTCCGGGCCAAACAGGAGACGGTGTACCGGCTGGACGGCCTCACCGTCTGGCCGGAGAAACGCCGGGTCCAGTCGGCGGGGGCGGAGGTGGAGCTGACCCGGAAGGAGTTCGACCTGCTGTGCCTGCTGCTGAAAAACGAGGACCGGGTGGTCAGCCGGGAGCAGCTCATCCGGGAGGTCTGGGGCTACACCTACCAGGGGGAGAGCCGGACGGTGGACGTCCATGTGCGCACCCTGCGGCAGAAGCTGGGCCAGGCCGGAGAGCTGATCGAGACGGTCCGGGGGATCGGCTACCGCATCAGGAGGACAGACGATGAAGCGTAAGCTGTTTTGGAATAGCTTTCTCTGCGCCATGGTGGTGCTGGCCGCCTGCCTGTCTGTGACGGTGCTGGCGGTGTTCGACTACTTCTCCCAGTACAACCGGCAGCGTCTGGAGGAGGAGGCCGCCTATCTGGGGGCCGCCGTGGAGACCGAGGGGGGAGACTTCCTGGAGACGGTGGACCAGGACGCCACCCAGCAGCGCGTCACCTGGATCGACGCCGACGGCACGGTGCTCTATGACAGCGAGGCGGACGCCGCCTCCATGGAGAACCACAGCCAGCGGGAGGAGGTGGCTCAGGCCTGGGAGAGCGGCAGCGGCTGGAGCGTCCGCTACTCCGACACCCTGGCCACCAAGACCACCTATTACGCCCTGCTCCTGACGGACGGCACCGTGCTCCGGGTCTCCGGGACGGAGTGGACGATACTGAGTATGCTGCTGGATATGTGGCCCTCGCTGCTGCTGGTGGTGGCCCTGGCGGTGCTGCTCTCCGGTCTGCTGGCCTGGCGTATTGCGGAGACCATCGCCCGGCCGGTCAACGAGATCGACCTGGAGCACCCGGACGAGAACGGGGTCTATCCTGAGCTGCGCCCCCTGGCCCGGCGCATCAACGCCCAGAGCCGCCAGATCAAGCGGCAGATGGAGTTGCTGGACCAGGAGCATCAGCGGCAGGACCGGATGCGCCGGGAGTTTACCGCCAACGTCTCCCACGAGCTGAAAACTCCCCTGACCTCCATCTCCGGCTATGCGGAGATCATCCATGAGGGCATCGCCCGGCCGGAAAATGTGAAGGAATTCTCCGGCAAGATCTACGACGAGGCCCAGCGGCTCCAGTCCCTGGTAGGGGATATCCTGGAGCTGTCCAGAGTAGAAGACCTGGGTGTGGGAATGGAAAAGACGGCGGTAGACCTGTACCCGCTCTGTGAGGAGGTGCTCCGCCGCTTCCGGCCCCAGGCGGAGCGCCGGGAGATCGTCATGGAGCTGAAGGGGACCCACGGGATCGTCCAGGGGTCCAGGGAGCTGCTGGGCGAGGTGATCAGCAATCTGTGCGACAACGCCATCAAGTACAACCGGGATGGGGGCAGCGTGGTGGTCACGGTGAACCCCCTGGGAGACCGGGTGCTGCTGTCGGTGGCAGACACGGGTATCGGCATCCCGGAGGCGGACCAGGGCCGGGTGTTCGAGCGGTTCTACCGGGTGGACAAGAGCCGCTCCAAGGCGGTGGGGGGTACCGGACTGGGCCTGTCCATCGTCAAGCACGCCGCCGCGGCCCACAACGCCCAGCTCCAGCTGGAGAGCCAGCCGGGGCAGGGAACGGAAATACGTCTGATCTTCCCCGCCGGGGAGACAGAGAACGACGACAACTGCGAGAGGGCGTAAGCCCCCTCGCAGTCAGTTGTTTTCCAGCTTCCGCCGCAGACGCTCCATCGCCCGGTGCTCGATGCGGGAGATCTGCACCTGGCTCACGCCGACGACACGGGCGGTCTGCTCCTGGGTAAAGCCCCGGAAATAGCGCAGAAGGATGACCCGCCGCTCACGCTCCTCCAGCTGGGCCACCGCCTGGCGCAGAGCGAGATGCTCCACGATCTCCCCCTCGATGCCCTCGTCTCCCAGCACCGATTCCAGGGTCAGCCCCTCCGCCGTCTCGCTCTGGAGGGAGGCCACCGGGCCTGCCGCCGTCTCTGCCGCGGCGATCTCCTCCGGAGTCAGGCCCGTCTCCGCCGCCAGCTCGGACAGGACCGGATCTCGGCCCAGCCGGGCGGCCAGCTGGTCCCGGACGGTGCGGATGCGCAGAGCCTGCTCCTTTAATCCGCGGCTGACCTTCACCGTCCCGTCGTCCCGGAGGAACCGTCGAATCTCCCCGGCGATCTTGGGGACGGCGTAGGTGGAGAACTGGGTGCCGTAGGCCGGGTCGTAGCCGTCCACCGCCTTGAGGAACCCGATGCAGCCCAGCTGGAACAGGTCCTCCGTCTCCGTTCCCCGGTTGGCGTACCGCTGGACGATGCTCCAGATCAGGCGTTCGTTCTCGGTGAGCAGCGTCTCCCTGGCGGCGGGGTCTCCCTGTCGGGCGGCCTCCAGCAGCTCTCCCCTCCGGAGGGTCACGGTCTGCCGCCGGTGCGGAGGGAGATGCGCTTGCGCATGACCACCGTCGTCCCTCGTCCCGGACGGGAGCGGACCTTCATGGTGTCCATAAAGCTCTCCATAATGGTGAAGCCCATGCCGCTGCGCTCCTCTCCGCCGGTGGTGTACATGGGCTCTCTGGCCTTCTGGATATCCGGGATGCCCACCCCCCAGTCCTGGACGGCGATCTCCAGGATATGCTCCGGGAAAATGCGCAGCCGGAGCGAGATGCGCCCCAGCTCGTCGGGGTAGCCGTGGACGATGGCGTTGGTCACCGCCTCGGAGACCGCCGTCTTGATGTCCCCCAGCTCCTCCAGGGTGGGGTCCAGCTGGGCGGCGAAGCAGGCGGCGGCGGAGCGGGCAAAGCCCTCGTTGGCGCTGCGGCTGAGAAATTCGATCTTTGCGGTATTTTCCGGTTTCATATGTATGCTCCTCCCTTGAGGTCGTGTC
The DNA here is from genome assembly GCA_020861055.1 of Clostridiales bacterium. GTDB lineage: Bacteria > Bacillota > Clostridia > Oscillospirales > Oscillospiraceae > Onthomonas. The sequence goes on from JAJBTD010000064.1 coordinate 4,949, forward strand.
ACTCCATCTCCACCCGGCGGTGGATGCCGGCCATTTTCAGCACCCGCGCGGCCTGGGGCGGGACGTGGGTGAGCCGCAGACTGCCGCCGATCTCCCCCATCCGGCGGCTGGCCCGGAGAATGAGGGCGATGCCGGAGGAGTCCATAAAGGTCACGCCGGAGAAATCCAGCTCCAGCTCGCCGGGGAGCCGGGCGTCGATCTCCGCCTCCAGCTCCCTTGTCAGGCTCCTGGCCCGGTGGTGGTCGATCTCCCCGGTGAGCTGCCAGCAGCTCTTCCGGCCCTCTGTACGGCAAATGATGGACATGGTGCATTCCCCCCTGTGGCTTTGGTGAAAAAATGGCCCTGTACCCGGTTCTGTCCGGGTACAGGGCCATTGTAGCCTGTTTGCTGTGCAGTTGTTGTCGAAGGGACAGCGGGGAAACGGATTTTTTCGGGGTCAGACGAGACGGGAAGAGACACAAAAACTTTTTCGAAATAACTTCAAAAAACCAGTTGACAAAATCGGCGGAGTCTGCTACAATAAGGACACATCAAGAAAGGGTGATTCCAATGTACAGGAAGACAGCCCTTCGGTGATCCCCTTTCTGGAAAGAGGAAGGGTGGCCGAGCGTGAGCCGCTTACCGGCGCTGCACCGGACGGTCAGAGCAGTCTCCGGGCAACAGCCAAAGGAGCGGAGGGCACTCACAAATCGACGAAAGTGAGGTAAATGAAAACGATGTTGGATATTAAGCAGCACCGCTGAACCCCTGTCCGTCAGGTATCAGAGAACGGACAGGGGTTCAGCACGTTTTGGGATCCAGCTCTGTCTGCTGCGGGGGAGACGACTCCTCCGGCTCCGCCCTCCGGATGAGGGCGATTTTTTTTGCCCTGGGCTGCCGTTTGATGGCCGCCTCCCGGCGGAGGGCGGCGCTCCAGCTCTCCACCTCCTCCTGGTAGACCAGGGAGACGGGGAGGCGGCTGCGGGTGTACTTCGCCCCCTTTCCGGCGTTGTGGGTGCGGATGCGCCGGGGGACATTTGTGGTGCTCCCTGTATAAAGGGTCCCATCGGAACATTTGACGATATAAACGTAAAAAATCGGTTTCACCCTCTTTTTTCCGTCCAAAAAGGACGATTGACTTTTTGACCGACCGGCGGTAAGATTGTGCCCACTCAGAGAGCCGCCCCCGCTTTTGCCTGTAGCCCCTCTCTGCGGCTCTTTGGGTCAATCTTCACTGGAAGGGAGATCCTTATAACTATGTGTATCCAACTCACCCACGTACAGCCTGCACACCTGCTGACCCGTATGCGGACGGTTGTGCTTGCTAATATCATTGCCGGCTTTTCCACCGCATGGCTCCTCCGGCTGAGCCTGGGCGCAGACCCCTGCTCCACCATGAATGCGGGGATCGCAGCCCATCTGCCCATCTCCTTTGGCACCTGGTCGCTGATCATGAACCTGCTGCTGATGGTCATTGTGTTTCGCACCGACCGGCGGCAGCTGGGCTTCGGCACCCTGTCCAACATGGTCCTCGTAGGCTATTCGGCGGACTTCTTCGGCTGGCTCATCGACCGGAACGTTCCCGCCGCCGTCTTTGACAGCTGGGAGACGCGGCTCGCCATCGGCGTCCCCGTCCTGGCCGTCTTTATCCTGGCCGCCGGCGTCTATATCGCCATGGATCTGGGCACGTCCCCCTATGACGCCATCCCGGCGATCATCGCCAAGCGCCATAGCAGCATATCCTACCGGACGGTGCGTACCCTGTGGGACGTGACCGCCCTGGCTGTCGGCGTGCTGGCGGGAGCCAGCTTCGGGCCGGTGTCCGTCGTCTGCGCCTTTGCCCTGGGCCCTGTGATCGCCTGGGTGGGGAGAGTCGTCCGTGAGCGGCTCTACCAGACCGGAGGCCGCAGAGGGGGCAGAGCGCCTGCCCCCGCCCATGCGTGACGCGCTCAACAGGCAGAGCCGTCCGCAGTCCTCTGTCCCATCATACCCGCTTTGGCCCGTCGTTTCAAGGGTGAAAACGCCGGAGGCAGAGGCGCAAAGCGATCCCGTCCGGCAATCTGCCGGGCGGGATTTTTTCGCGTTCCGTCAGATCACTGTGAAAAATTCCCCATAGAGCCGCCCCGGTTTTTCCCTTTTTTTCTCGGATTTTACATTTCATACAAAGATTTGATTTCCTGTTTACATTTCGTGGTGAAATCGTTTATAATAGACATAATGGGCGGAACTGGGGCGCGTCTGTCAGGCTCCGCCGGGCAATTGAGAATCCATGATATCCGGGAGGGCGGCCTCGCCGCGCCCCAACCGCCGTCGGCTCCGGGGGCGGAATCAATCGGAGGAATTCATCGATATGGATTTGTTTGACGTTCTGAACTTCGTCTGCGGCCTTGCCATGTTCCTGTTTGGCATGAGCTACATGGGCGACGGCCTGGAGAGCTGTGCGGGAGGTCGGCTCCAGTCCATTCTGGAAAAGCTCACCTCCAGTCCGGCCAGGGGATTCCTCCTGGGGGCGGTGGTCACCGCCATTATCCAGTCCTCCTCCGCCACCTCGGTGATGGTGGTGGGCTTCGTGAACTCCGGGGTCATGACGCTCCAGCAGGCCATCGGCATCATCATGGGGGCCAACGTGGGCACCACGGTCACCGGCTGGCTGGTCTCCCTGACCAGCATCGACGGGGCGGGCATGGCCATTCAGCTGATGAAGCCCTCCTCCTGGGTGCCTATCCTGGCGCTCCTGGGCGTCTACTTTATGAACTTCGAAAAGTCGGGCAAGCACAAAAATGTGGCCGCCGTACTCATCGGCTTCGCCATCCTGATGGTGGGCATGGACACCATGTCCTCCGCTGTGGAGGGGCTGAAGGAGGTTCCCGCCTTCACCAGTCTGTTCAGCCTGTTCTCCAACCCCATCGTGGGTATCCTGGTGGGCACGCTGGTCACCGCCGTGATGCAGAGCTCCTCCGCCTCTGTAGGCGTGCTCCAGGCCCTCTCCATGACCGGCAGCGTCACCCTCAGCTCCGCCATTCCCCTGGTGCTGGGCATGAATATCGGCGCGGCGGTCCCGGTGCTGCTCTCCGCTATCAACGCCAACAAGGAGGCCAAGCGTACCTCCCTGATCTACCTCTACTTCAACCTCATCAGCACGGTCCTCTTTATGATCGTCTATGAGATCGCCACAGCCCTCTTCCCGCTCTCCATTCTGGACGAGGCGGTTGGCCCGGTGGGCATCGCCCTGTTCCACACCATCTACAATCTGGTCTGCGCCGGCGTGCTGCTGCCCTTTACAAAGCAGATCGAAAAGCTGGTCTGTCTCTCCGTCCGGGACGCCAAGGTCAAGGAGGAGAAGCCCCTGCTGGATGAGCGCCTGATGAACACCCCTGCCGTGGCGCTGGCCCAGGCCCAGCGGCTGACGGTAGAGACCGCGCTCATGGCCCAGGATTCCTTCAACGAGGCGGTCACCCTGTTGGATGGGTGGGACGACAAGGTGGCGGAGCACGTCCGGGAGCTGGAGCGCACCATCGACAAGCACGAGGATATTCTGGGCACCTATCTGGTGAAGCTCTCCTCTCTGAGCTTGAGTCCTTCTGAGAGCCAGGTGCTGTCCATCATGCTCCATACCATCAGCGACTTTGAACGCATCAGCGACCATGCCGTGGGCATTCTCATCTCCATCCAGGCCTCTGAGCAGAAGCCCAGCGCTATCTCCAGTGGGGCGAAGGCGGAGCTGAAGCGGATGGCCTCCGCCGTCTCCGAGGCCCTGGGCCTGTGCATCGCCGCATTTTCCACCAACAATCCGGAGGCCGCCCGCCGGGTGGAGCCGTTGGAAGAGGTGGTGGACGATCTGGCCGACCAGCTGAAAAATCATCACATTGACCGTCTCCGGTCGGGGAAGTGCAGCGTGGACAGCGGCTTTATCTTCACTGACCTGATCTCCGATTTCGGACGTGTCTCCGACCACTGCTCCAACATCGCCGCCTGCCTGGTGGAGATGCAGCACAACAGCTTCGACACCCACCAGTATGTCCACACCGTCCACCACTCCGGAGATGCGGATTATCTCTCGGATTACGAGTATTTCTCCAACAAATACGCCGTGTGACGGGGAAGCCCAAACAAAAAGAGATGCACAGCATGACAGCGCTGCGCATCTCTTTTTATATTGTTTTTTTGCCCCGGAGCGGCCCGCTCACTCCTCTGTGATGTGTACGTGGTTGTTGATGTGGTCAATACAGTAGCAGTGATACCCTACGCACCGGGAGCAGTACCGGAACTCCAGATCGGGATAGTCCACATCGGTGCGGCCGCAGACGGTGCATTTGTGGGTGTAGTTCTGCTTTTTCAGGTCGCGGGAGGCCTTTTTGAACTGGATGACGTTGGGCTGGCGGGCGTGATTGGCCCGTCCCCGGAGGCGGTTCACCTGATAGACCAGCTCCGGCCAGAAGAAAATGAGATAGTTGAACACCGAGACGACGATGGCCAGCGCCCCGCCCACGTCCAGAGAGATCAGACTTAGCACCAGGGAGATGGCCAGCAGCCCGCCCTCGAGGTAGCCCAGCCACATGGCCATGATGGGGATGAAGCAGA
>JAJBTD010000178.1 GCA_020861055.1 Clostridiales bacterium
GATGGTCCCGCCCCGCGTCAGGATACCTGAAAAGTCCCCCTAGGTCATTTTTCGATAGCGACCGTAGATCAGGCCCTTATAGCCGTCCTCAAAGCCATAGATGACCGTCTCTCCCGCTTCAAACAGAGATTTCGCTACGCCTCGCATAGCGGCGTTGAGGGCCTGGCAGTCTCCGCCGCTGGTCAGCATTCCGATGGTCAGCACTTGTGCATCTGTCCTTCCTGTGTCATTTTACCCGTCCTGCCTCCGCTGCCTGATAGGCCTCCTCATAAAACAGCTCCTGGGAGTTCAGGGGCGTCTTGTTGATACAGCGGTGGGTGTAGCTGCCGTCGCTGAGCAGCTGCCGCCCCTTTTCGTCGTCCCGCATAATGGTGTCAAAGATGTGCCGCAGCCGGGCCTTCAGGTCTTTGTCGTAGATGGGGGCCGCCACCTCCACCCGCCGCAGGGTATTGCGGGTCATGAAGTCGGCGGAGGCGATATAGATCCGCTCCCGCTCTCCCACGCCGAAGCGGTAGATACGGGAGTGCTCCAGGAACCGCCCCACCACGCTGATGACGGTGATATGGTCGGTATAGCCCTCGATCCCCGGCCTCAGACAGCAGATGCCCCGGACGATCAGTTCGATGCGGACCCCCGCCTGGGAGGCCTCGATGAGCTTATCGATGATCGTCTTGTCGGTGAGGGAGTTGATTTTAGCCCCGATATAGGCCCGCTGTCCGGCCTTGGCATAGGCGATCTCCCGGTCCATCAGCTCCAGCACCCGATTTTGCAGGCAGTTGGGGGCGACCAGCAGATGCTCTGTAGTCTCCAATGTCTCCTCGCAGGAGACGGCGTTGAAGATGCGGGCGGCCTCAGCGCCAATGCCCTGGTCGGCGGTCATCAGGCTCAGGTCGGTGTACTGCTTTGCCGTCTTTTCGTTGTAGTTGCCGGTGCCGATCTGGGTCAGATAGCGCAGGCCATGGTCGGTATACCGGGTGATAAGACACAGCTTGGAGTGTACCTTGTACTCCGGCAGACCGTAGCTCACCCGGCAGCCTGCGTCCTCCAGGCGGTGGGACATCTCGATGTTGTTCTCCTCGTCGAACCTGGCCCGGAGCTCCAGGAGGACGACCACCTCCTTGCCGTTTTCCGCCGCTTCGATCAGCTCCTCGATGACCTTGCTCCGGTCCGCCACCCGGTAGAGAGACATTTTGATGGAGACGACGGTTTCATCCTCCGCCGCCTCGTGGAGCAGGCGGAGGAAGGGGCGCATACTCTCAAAGGGGTAGCTGAGCAGCACATCCTTCTCCTCGATCTGCTCGATGATGCTCCGCTTCATGTCCAGAGCGGGGGACATTCGGGGCGTCCGCCGCCGGTAAAACAGCTCCGGCTCCCCACGCAGCTGATCCTGGAGCTGAGAGACAAAGGACAGGTCCAGGGGAGTGGTCACATGTATGATATGCTCCTCCCGGAATCCGATAAAGTCCGCCAGTGCCGCCCGGAGCTTCTCAGGCAGAGGCCGTGACACCTCCAGCCGCACCGGGCTGAGACGGCGGCGCTGGCGAATCAGCTGCTCCATATTGTCCCGATAGTCCAGATCCTCGTCGATGGCGGTGATGGAGTCCAGGTCGGCGTTCCGGGTGACCCGCATGATCGCCTTTTCCTCCACCGTGTAGCGGTGGAACAGCTTGCCGACGAAGTGGAGGATCAGCTCCTCCCGGAGCATGAACGTTCCCGGACGGCTGGGTACGGGGATCAGACGAGGCACCACTCCGTCAGTGCAGGGGACGATGCCCACACGGGTCTTGCCGTTTTTAGAGGACAGCCGAGCCACAGCGCAGAGCTGCTTGTTGTGCAGGAAAGGGAAGGGCTGCTGCCGGGTGATGACCATGGGGGAGAGGAAGGGGGCGATCTGCCGGTCAAACAGTTCCTCCAGCAGTTCTCCGTCCTCCAGGGAGAGACGGTCAAAGTTTACCAGCCGGACGCCGTGAGGCTCCAGCTCTCCCATGAGCCGGGTATAGACCCGCCCCTTCTTGTCCTCCAGCTCCTGTACCAGCGCCAGGATGGCCTCCACCTGCTCGGCGCTGGTCATCCCGGTCTTGTTGTCCCTCATGGGCTCGCTGGCGTGCATATGGGTCATCAAAGTGCCCACTCGAACCATAAAAAACTCGTCCAGATTGTTCTGAAAAATAGCGGCAAAGCTCAACCGTTCCGCAAGCGGCACCCGGGGATTCCCTGCCTCGTCCAGCACTCGCTCGTTAAACCGCAGCCATGACAGCTCCCGGTTGGTATAGCACGCTCTCTGTTCCATAAAATGCCTCGCTCCTCATCTCATTCTAGTACTGCGCCTTTACGGAGAATCGCCTGCCAAGGCGCCTCAGGGGTCGGGACGCTCTGTATATGCAGTTTACGACTTTGCGGGGGCTTTGATACCGAACAGAGCAAATCTTCGACCGCTCTCATTTTACAACGAAGCGTCGAGAATAACAACAGGATGGGTAAAAAAGTGATGTAAAATTATCGAAAAGAGTTTGTAAAGTTGTAAAGTAAAAAACAGGCAGAAGCCGCAAAGCTTCTGCCTGTTGCCTGTTGATACGCCCGAAGGGACTCGAACCCCCAGTAACCAGAACCGGAATCTGGTGCCTTATCCATTAGACCACGGGCGCAAATAAACGGTGCGCTCTCTCAAGCGCCTAGTTATTATACCAACTCCCTCCCAAATTGTAAAGGGGAAAAGACACAGATTTTCCCGGAAATCTTGTAAAAATTTCGGTTCCATGCTATACTGGCTTCCAGACAGAGAGAAGGAGGACATCCGTATGGAGCAGAACAATTCCTTCCGCACAGCCGGGTTTGGAGGCTTCCACCGTCAGGATGTGCTGGATTACATTGAACGCACCGCAAAGGAGCACGCCCAGGAGAAGGAGCGCCTGAACGCCCAGCTGGAGGCTGCCCGTAAGGACGCCCAGGCCGCAGAGGCGGAGCTGCCGGAGCTGCGGCAGCAGCTGGAGGCGGCTAACGCCAGGGCAGAGGCCCTGGAGGCGGAGAATGCGTCTCTCCAGGACCAGCTGGACTCCCTGCTGACGGACGGACAGTCTGCTCAGGAGCTGAAGGACCAGGCGGAGGGCTATCGGCGGTTGAAGGATGACTTTGCCAGCATCGAGCTGGAGGCCCGCCGCCGGGCCTCTGTCCTGCTGGAGACGGCCAAGATCGAGGCGGAGACGATCGTATCCCAGGCCAAAGCGAAGGAGACGGAGCTGCTGGCCCAGGCCAACGATCGGGCGGAGTCCGTCCAGGAGCTGGCCCGGCAGGAGGCGGAGCGCACCCTTGCCCAGGCCGCAGACGAGACGGAGCATATCAAGGCGGAGCTGCGGCAGCTGATGTCCCGGACGAGACAGGACTTCGTCACCGCCTCTGACGAACTGAAAAACAGCCTCACCGGCACTCTTCGGGATGTGGACGCCTTGCGCCAGGATCTGTCCTGCCTGAGCCATACCTTTGAGGAGAATGCCCAGGCAGTGGAGAATCTGTGTGAGGAGGGGGAGCAGTGAGCGCGCCCCAGACCTACTGCCTGAACACAGAGCAGCTGCGGGAGACGGCCCCTCAGCTCCGGGCGGGAGATCGGGTCATCCTCAGCGGGACGATCTACACCGCCAGGGACGCGGCCCACAAGCGCATCTTTGCCATGCTGGACGAGGGAAAGCAGCCCCCCTTTCCCATCCGGGACGCCGTCATCTACTATGCCGGGCCTACCCCTGCCCAACAGGGGATGGCGGTAGGGGCCTGCGGCCCCACCACCTCCAGCCGGATGAACGGCTTCGCCCCCCGGCTGCTGGACCTGGGGCTGGCGGGCATCATCGGCAAGGGCCAGATGGACGACCAGGTTCGGGCGGCCATCGTCCGCAACGGGGCCTGCTACTTTGCCGCCGTGGGGGGCGCCGGGGCGCTAATCGCCCGGTGCATCCAGAGGGCGGAGGTCATCGCCTTCGACGACCTGGGCTGTGAGTCGGTGAAACGGATGACCGTTCAGAATTTCCCCCTCACTGTGGCTATGGACGCCGCGGGAAACAGCCTCTACGAGACGGGACGGGAGGCCTACCGTATTCAGTGAATGACAAAACCGCTCCGCTGTCCGAACTCTGGACAGCGGAGCGACTTTCATTTTGCGTGTAGACAGCAGCCTCACCGGGCGGCCTTGACGGCCTTGATCTCGGAGATGAGCTGGGGGACGACCTTGAACAGATCGCCTACGATGCCGTAGGTGGCGACGCCGAAGATGGGCGCGCTCTCGTTCTTGTTGACGGCGATGATGGTCTCGGAGTCCTGCATACCGGCGGTGTGCTGGATGGCGCCGGAGATGCCCAGGGCCACATAGATCCGGGGATGGACCGTCTTGCCGGTCTGGCCCACCTGATGATCGTTGGAGATCCAGCCCGCGTCCACCACGGCGCGGGAGGCGCCTACCACGCCGCCCAGAACGCCGGCCAGCTCCTCGGCCAGGGCGATGCCCTTCTTGGGGTCGGAGCTGATGCCGCGGCCCACGGAGACGATGACGTCGGCCCCGATGAGATCGACCATCTTCTCAGCGGTCTTTTTGATCTCCAGGATCTCCACGCCGATGTCCTCCGGCTTCAGATCCACGGTCACGTTCTCCACCACGACCTTAGCGGCAGCGGCCTCGTCAAAGGCCTGGGTCTGCATGACGCCGGGGCGGACGGTGGACATCTGGGGACGGAACCGGGGGCAGATGATGGTGGCCATCAGGTGGCCGCCGAAGGCGGGACGGGTCATCTTCAGGTTGCGGTCCTCATAGTCGAACTTCTGCTTGGACAGGTCCAGGGAGGAGGACTCCTTGAGGAACTCCACATACTTGCCGGGGTCGATGTCCAGCCCGGTGCAGTCGGCGGTCAGGCCGGTGTGGAGACGGGCGGCGCAGCGGGGGCCCAGGTCACGGCCCAGGTTGGTGGCCCCGATGAGGACGATCTCCGGCTTCTTCTCCACCACCAGGTCGCACAGCACCTTGGCATAGCCGTCGGTGGTGTAGTCCTTGAGCAGAGGGCTGTCGCAGTAGTACACCCGGTCAGCACCATAGCCGCCCAAGGCCTTGATATAGTTCTCGTTGACGTTGCTGCCCAGCACCACGCCGCACAGCTCCACGCCGATGTCGTCGGCCAGCTTGCGGCCCTCGCTCAGCAGCTGATAGCTGATCGACTGGAGCACGCCGTCCCGCTGCTCGCAGAACACCCAGACGCCGTGGAATGCGGCGGTATCCGTGAAATTGTAGTCAGACATGATTGTCGCTCCTCTCTCAGATCAGATGCTTGTCGTTCAGGATGCCCACCAGCTGACCGGCGTTCTCCAGCATGGTGCCCGCCCCCTTCTGGGGAGGGGTGAAGGACTTGAACACGTTGGTGGGGGAGCCCTTCAGGCCGATGGTGTCCACCTCGATGAGGGGGTCGTCCTTCAGCGCCTCGTAGTCAAAGACCTCCAAAGGCTTGCTGTAGCACTCGAAGATACCGCCCACGGACATATACCGGGGAGTGGTCAGCTCCTTGACGCAGGTGATGAGGCAGGGCGTCTTGACCTTGAGGAGCATATAGCCGCCCTCCAGCAGGCGCTTGACCACCAGAGAGCCGTCCTCCTGCTGCTCGATACCGGCGGCATAGGTCACCTGGGGCAGATGTAGCTTCTCTGCGATCTGGGGGCCCACCTGGGCGGTGTCACCGTCGATGGCCTGACGGCCGCAGAACACCACGTCGCCCTCGTCCACGCCGATTTTGTTGACGGCGGCGGCCAGGATCTGAGAGGTGGCAAAGGTATCGGAGCCGCCGAACTCCCGGCCGGAGACCAGCACCGCCCGGTCAGCGCCCATGGCCAGCAGCTCACGGAGCATCCCCTCCGCGGTGAAGGGACCCATGGAGACGACAACCACCTCGCAGCCGGTCTTGTCCTTGAGATGGAGGGCGGCCTCCACGGCGGTCAGGTCGTCGGGGTTGGTGATGGTAGCCATAGAGGCGCGGTCCAGGGTGCCGTCCGGCTTGACGGCCACCTTGCCGGAGGTATCGGGTACCTGCTTGACACAAACAATCGCTTTCATTGTAACAACACCCTCCTTACTTGAGCATATCGCCGGAGATGACCATCATCTGCACCTCGCTGGTGCCCTCGTAGATCTCGGTGATCTTGGCATCCCGCATCATGCGCTCGATGGGATAGTCTCTGGTGTAGCCGTAGCCGCCGAACAGCTGTAAGCAGCGGCGGGTCACGTCGCTGGCGGTGCGGGAGGCGATGAGCTTGGCCTCTGCGGCCTCCACGCTGTAGCGCACCTTGGCCCCGTCGGCGGCGGACTGCTTTTTCAGGGCGGCGTTGTAGACCAGGAAACGGGCGGCGTCTACTCTGGCCTTCATCTCGGCCAGCTCGAACTGGGTGTTCTGGAACTGGGCGATGGAGCGGCCAAACTGCTTGCGCTCCTTGACATAGGCCACCGTCTCATCCAGAGCCCCCTGAGCGATGCCCAGGGCCTGGGTGGCGATGCCGATGCGACCGCCGTCCAGGGTCTTCATGGCCAGGGCGAAGCCCTTGCCCTTGACCCCCAGGAGACGGTCCTTGGGGATACGGCAGTCCTCGAAGATCAGCTCACAGGTGGAGGAGCCGCGGATGCCCATCTTCTTCTCGTGCTTGCCCACGGAGAAGCCGGGGTCGGTGCGCTCCACGATGAAGGCGGAGATCTCCTTCTGCTTGCGGCCCCGCTTGTCCAGCACGGTGCCGGTGACGGCGATGATGATGAACAGGTTGGCGTAGCCCGCGTTGGTGATGAAGATCTTGGAGCCGTTGAGCACCCACTCGCCGGTCTCCTCGTCCAGGACGGCGGTGGTCTGCTGGCCCTGGGCGTCGGTGCCTGCGCCCGGCTCGGTCAGGCCGAAGGCGCCCAGCCACTCGCCGGAGCAGAGCTTGGGCAGATACTTGGCCTTCTGCTCAGGGGTGCCGTTTTCATAGATGGGGGCGGCGCAGAGGGAGGTGTGGGCGGACAGTATGACGCCTGTGGTGGCGCAGACCTTGCTCAGCTCCTCCACGGCCAGGACGTAGGTCAGTACGTCGCCGCCGGCTCCCCCCACGCTCTTGGGGAAGTAAATGCCCATCATGCCCAGCTTGGCCATCTTCCGCACCGTCTCCACGGGGAAGCGCTCCTCCTCGTCCACCTCCTGGGCCAGAGGCTTGACCTCGTTCTGGGCGAAGTCACGGAACATCTTCTGTGCCAGCTGCTGCTCTCTGTTCAGCGTGAATTCCATAAAGAGTCCTCCTAATATAATCTCCACAGTCCGAACCATGCAGCCGGTAAAGGCTGCATGGTCAGTCGGAATGATATGACGCGATGTGTCTTACAGCTGATCCACCGGGGTCTTGGTGCGGTCGGCGTTGTAGACATAGAAGCCCTTGCCGGTCTTGACGCCCAGCTGGCCGCCGCGGACCATCTTCCGCAGCAGCGGGCAGGCCCGGTACTTGCTGTCACCGGTCTCCTGATACAGCACGTCCATAATGGCCAGGCAGATGTCCAGGCCCACATAGTCGCCCAGCTCCAGGGGGCCCATGGGGTGGTTGGCGCCCAGCTTCATGGCGGTGTCGATGCCCTCGATGTCGGACACACCCTCCATCTTGATGAAGGCGGCCGCGTTGATCACGGGGATGAGGATGCGGTTGACCACGAATCCGGCGGCCTCGTTGACCTGGACGGGGGTCTTGCCGATCTGCTCGGAGATGGCCTTGATGGTCTCCACCGTCTCAGGGGCGGTGTTGGCCCCGGCGATGACCTCGATGAGCTTCATCCGGTCGGCGGGGTTGAAGAAGTGCATGCCGATGACGGGGTGGTTGATGCCCTTGCCGATCTCGGTGATGGACAGGGAGGAGGTGTTGGAGGCCAGGATGCACTCCGGCTTGCAGATGGCGTCCAGCTCGGAGAAGGTGGTCTTCTTCACCTGCATATCCTCAAAGGCGGCCTCTACGATCAGATCGCAGTCCCCACACAGATCCTCCTTCAGTCCCGGAGTGATGGCGGCCAGGATGGCGTCTACCTTCTCCTGAGTCAGCTTGCCCTTGGCCACCAGACGGGCGTAGCCCTTCTCGATCTTGGCCTTGCCGCCCTCGGCCCACTCCTGCTTGATGTCGCACAGGGCGACCTGAATCCCACACTGGGCAAACGCCTTGGCAATGCCCTGGCCCATGGTGCCTGCACCGATAATGCCGACTTTCATTGTAATGACCTCCTGTTTGATATGAGATGTGATTATTTTCGTTTGATGCTGTTCCCCCAGCTCTCTCTTCCTTGGCTCCCTCTTTGAGGGAGCTGTCGCCGCAAGGCGACTGAGGGAGAACGAAAGACGCTGGTTCCCGTCTGCCAACGGTTTCGCCGAAGTGTTTGCAGATATCTGTTGCCCTCGACCACTCAGTTATTGGTAAACACCGGCTTCGGCTTGGGCTTCTCCCGGCTCATGAAGCAGCCCATGCCCTCGACCTGGTCGTGAGTCTCGAAGCAGGAGCCGAACAGGCCCTCCTCCAGCACCAGGGCGTCGTCCATGCCCTTCTCCAGGCCCTCGTTGATGGCCTTCTTGCAGGCCCGGACGGCGATGGGGGCGTTTTTGGCGATACCGGCGGCCATCTTCAGGGCGGCGGGCATCAGCTCCTCCTGGGGATAGACGGCGTTGACCAGACCGATGCGCAGGGCCTCGTCCGCCTTGATGTTCCGGGCGGTGTAGATCAGCTGCTTTGCCATGCCGGGGCTGACCAGGCGGGCCAGACGCTGGGTGCCGCCGAAGCCCGGAGTGATGCCCAGGCCCACTTCCGGCTGACCGAACACAGCGTTATCCGAGCAGATGCGGATATCGCAGCTCATGGCCAGCTCGTTGCCGCCGCCCAGGGCGAAGCCGTTGACCGCGGCGATGACGGGGATGGGGAGCGTCTCAATCTTGCGGAACACGTCGTTGCCCTTCTTGCCGAAGGCCTCGCCCTCCGCTTTGGTCAGGGTGCTCATCTCGCCGATGTCCGCCCCGGCCACGAAGCTCTTCTCGCCGGAGCCGGTGATGACCAGGCAGCGGACGGCCTCCAGGTCGATAGCGGAGACAGTGGCGTCCAGCTCTTCCAAAACGGCGCTGTTGAGCGCGTTGAGCGCCTTGGGCCGGTCGATGGTCAGGACGGCCACGGCCCCCTGTACCTCATACTGGATGAATGACATTTGGATTTCCTCCTCAGCGTTGTGGGAATACTGAAAGTGGATTCGTTATTTTTTTAACGTGCGACTGTAGTATACTCGTTTTGTCTCCGGGACGCAAGAGGAAAACGTGAATTCATTGTTAAAAATTTGATAAACTTTCCGCGGCGGTTTGTGGAATTTTTCACAATAGCCCGGACAAGAGCGACAGCCCCAGGGCAGAAACCCCTCATTCCTGCGACCGGCCGCCGGATTCCTTCGGATGTAAAAAATAAGGAACGTTCGTTTCCCCCTGAGTG
>JAJBTD010000234.1 GCA_020861055.1 Clostridiales bacterium
GGAGTGGGGGTGTAGAAGCCGGAGTAGAGCCACACGCTGCCGTCGTCGTCCACCCGCACGCCGGGGTCAAAGGGAAACTGATCGCCCTTTTTCCGGCCCCAGACGGTGCCGTCCTTGTAGTGGACGTGGCCCAGGAACTGGTACTTTCCGGCAGGGCTGTCGCAGACGGCCACCCCCATAATGCCCATGAAGTCGAAGGCGTAATAGAGGTAGTATTTGCCGTCCTTTCCCTGGCACACATCGGGGGCAAACAGGAGCCGGAGGCCCAGCTTGTTTTTCGGGTCCTGGTTCTTTTTGAAGATGACCCCCTCATAACGCCAGTCGCTGAGGTCGTCCACCGGGGCCGACCAGCACACATAGTCGTTGACACAGAAAATGGGAGCGTTGAAGCTGTCGTGGGAGCCGTAGACGTAAACCCGGTCGCCAAAGACGTGGGGCTCGCCGTCGGGGATATACTCCCAGGATGGAAGGTAGGGATTAAAGACTTGCTGTTTCATTTTCTGCACCTCCTCTCTCTGCTCGCCAGTCTTAACCTGGCTTGTAGTATAGCAACTTGATTTTGGGTTTTGGAGATTTTGGCATAACCTGTCTCCACAGCGGCATAAATTGCATTTTGCATAAAAACAAGCTCCTCTCTCTGAACGTTTTGATATGTTCTGGCAAATCAAAAGGGCAGTACATTTTTACAACGTACCGCCCTAAGATGATTTAATTTCCCTCCGGCAGGGGGATGAGAGCTTTCAGGGAGAACCATCCGTCCTGGGCGCTGATGGACACCGAGCCGCCGTATTTCTCCGCCGTGTGCCGGATGCTCTTGATGCCGTAGCCGTGGAGGTTCTTGTCCTGCTTGGTGGTCTGAATCTCTGCGCCGCTGACCTGGAGCGGCACCTCGAAATAGTTCTCCACCCGGATGAGAAGAAAGCCGTTCTGTGTGTACACCGCCAGACGGATGAGCCGCTTCTCCTTCTCCGACACCTGCTCGGCGCTCTCGATGGCGTTATCCAGGGCGTTGCCGAAGATGCTGCACAGGTCCATCACGTCGATAAAGCCCAGGCTCTCCCCGTCTGCCACTACGTTGAGGGTGATGTCGTGCTGGAGGCAGTAGGTTTCCTTGCTGGAGAGGATGGTGTCCAGCACCGGGCTGCCCGTCTCGAATTCCACCCCGAAGCGCTGGAGCTCTGACTCCATCTGCCGGAGGTAGCCCTCCCGCTTGTCCTCGTCCTTCTCCATGCGGATAATGGCGATCTGGTGCTTCAGGTCGTGGTACTTCCGGTTGACCATCTCGATGTTCTCCCGTGACTGGCGGTACTGCTCGTACTGCCGCTGGAACAGGGAGTCGATGGCCTCCATCTCCTTCTGGGTCTGGAGCTCCTGCACCCGGTCCTGGAGACTGATGAGCATGATGACCCCCGCCAGGTCTACCAGAGTGCGGATATAGAAGATCTCCGCGCTCATCCGGCCGCTGAAGGGGTTGTCGGTATTCACATAGCTGATATTGCTGATGAGAAAAGCCACCAGCGAGGTCACAACGGCGGAGATGACCTCTCTCCTGGTCACCTCCAGCTTCTGCCCCGCCCCCAGCCGCTTCTGTTCCATACTAAAAACGACGCACAGGGAGCCGCCATAAAAGAGAATCAGGAAGATCCCCTGGAGCAGATAGCTGTCATATCCCTCCTGGGCCACGAAGGAGTAGAGCTGCCAGTCCAGAGAGGCAATGAATTCCGCCACGATAAAGGCGATGGCCCAGAAAAACCCAGCATCGGTGGGGGAGACCTTGCAGCAGGCCAGGATGGTGGCGTACATAATGGACAGGGCTACCCCCATCCCCGGTAGCCACAGGGCGATGGGGACGATGCCGATGAAATACTGCACCACGCACAGCAGGCCAAAGGAGGCCGCCAGCTCCAGGACCGTCACCCATTTCCGGGGCTGCCGCTTCTCCAGCAGCAGCACAAAGACCAGGCAGGAGAGCCATTCCGCCAGAGCGGTGTAGAATTTGGGGATATCCGCAATGGTGGTCACCGCTCACTCACCTCCCACATAGGCTGCCAGGGACTCCATGAACACCTTCCGCCGGGGGCGGCTCATCTGCAGCTCGATGCCGTCCACCACCACCACTGCCTTGTCCACCCGCTCCACATGGGAGAGATTCACCAGATAGCAGTTGTTGCACCGGGAGAAGTGTCGCCCCTCCAGCTTCTGCTCCACGCTTTTCAGGGATTCCCGGTTGGTATAGTCTCCCTCCGCCGTGTGATAGATGACGTTGTGGCCGACGCTCTCGATATAGCGGATGGCGGACACGTCCAGGCGGATCATCCCGCTCTCCTGCATCAGCCGCAGGAAGCAGGCGGAGCGCTCCCGCACCTTCCGCACCGCCTTTTTCAGCTCCTGAGAGAAGGCGAAATAGCTCAGCGGCTTGAGCACATAGTCCAGCGCCTCCACCTGGTAGCCCTGGAGGGCGTACTGGGCCAGATTGGTGATGAAGATGATGACCACGTTTTTGTCCTGCTGCCGGATGCGCTTCGCCGTGGCCATGCCGTCCAGATGCTCCATCTGGATGTCCAGAAAGATGATGTCATAGGACGCAGTATATTCCTCAGCGATCTCCAGTCCATCGGCGAACGTGGTGACCTTGAACTGCTCCCCCTGTTCCTCCTCACAGCGCCGGATAAACTCCGTCAGCTGCTGCTGGTATCCAGGCTCGTCCTCTACCACTGCAATACGGATCACTGCTCCTCGCCCCCATTCCCCTCCTGGGAGTTTCTTCCACCTATTTTAGCATAACCGGACCATATATGCAAAGAAAATTGTTAAAAGAATGTCTGCTTCCTGTGAAAACGGCGCAAAAAGGGCACGCCTGCCGGAACGGCAGTTTTTCCCTGCTCTCCAGCAGAAAATGCAGTTTACATTCAATTCCTGCAAAGTATAATGTATTTGTGTGAGTGCGCCGGGGGATACCCCCGATTCTGCCAGAGGGAGTGGACTGGGATGAAATTCACGAAAATGCACGGCTGCGGCAACGACTACATCTATGTGGACTGCACCAGAGAAGCCATCGACGATCCGGGGGCCTTCGCCCTGCGGTACAGCGATCGCCACACGGGCATCGGCTCTGATGGCCTCATCACCATCAACCCGTCGGAGATTGCGGATTTCCGTATGGGGATGTACAACTCCGACGGCTCCGAGGGGGCCATGTGCGGCAACGGCATCCGGTGCGTGGCCAAATTTGTCTACGACAAGGGGCTGACCGACAAAACCCATCTGGTCGTCGAGACAAAGGCCGGACTGAAATATCTGGACCTGACGGTGGAGAACGGCAAGGTCTCCTCTGTCCGGGTGGACATGGGCGCGCCGGTTCTGGCGGCGGCGGATATTCCCATCGTGGGCCTGGGCGACACCGTTATCGGCCAGCCGGTGCATGTGGCGGGGCAGGACTGGGTGATGACCGGCGTGTCTATGGGCAATCCCCACGCCGTAGTCTGGTGTGACGACGTGGACGGATTGGACATCGACAGGGTCGGCCCTCAGTTTGAAAATCATCCCATGTTTCCCGACCGGGTGAACACGGAGTTCGTCCGGGTCATCGACCGGCAGAACGTCCAGATGCGGGTCTGGGAGCGGGGCGCCGGGGAGACCATGGCCTGCGGCACCGGGGCCTGCGCCACGGCGGTGGCCTGTGTCAAAAACGGCCTCACCGACGACCATCTCACCGTCCACCTGCGGGGCGGCGATCTGGAGATCGAAGTCACCGGGGGCAGCGTTTTTATGACCGGCCCCGCCGTCACCGTATTTGAAGGCGAAGTCTGATTTTCTTCCGACAGAGGGACTGAAACAGAAAGGAACTGCCATATGAATCTGATGAAGCTGGTAGCCCGGATGAATTATATGCTCACCCAGGGCGATTTGGACAGGGAGGTCACCTCCATCGTCTACGATTCCCGGAAGGTGGAGCCGGGCTGTGTGTTCGTCTGTATGCCCGGCGCCGTCACCGACGGCCACAAGTATGCCGCCGATGCCCTGGAGAAGGGGGCCGTGGCCCTGGTGGTGCAGCACGATGTGGAGATCAGCGTCCCCCTGTCCGTCACCGTGCTCCATGTGCCCAACCCCCGGCTGGCCCTGGCGGAGCTGTCCGCCGCCTGGTTCGACCACCCCGCCGAGAAGCTGACCACCATCGGCGTCACCGGCACCAAGGGCAAGACCACCACCACCTATATGATCCGCTCCATGCTGGAGGCCGCCGGGCTCCCCACCGGGCTGATCGGCACCATCGAGGTGATCTGCGGCGACGTACACACCCACGCCGTCAACACCACCCCGGAGTCCTGGCTGGTGCAGAAGTATTTTGCGGACATGGTGAATGCGGGCATCCGGTATGTGGTCATGGAAGTCTCCTCCCAGGCCATGAAGCTGGACCGGGTCTCCGGCTTCACCTTTGATTACGGCATCTTCACCAATCTGGAGGAGGACCACATCGGCCCCGGAGAGCACGCCGACATGGAGGAGTATATCGCCTGCAAGGGCAAGCTGTTCCGCCAGTGCCGTATCGGCCTGGCCAACGCCGACGCCGATTTTCTGGAGGAGGTCATGGCCGGCCACACCTGCCAGCTGGAGACCTTCGGCATGGGCGAGGGAGCCGACCTCCGGGCGGTGAACGTCCAACGCATCCATCAGCCAGGTTATCTGGGCGTCTCCTACGACCTGGAGGGGCTGGAGCATTACTCCGTCCGGGTGGACATTCCCGGCGATTTCACCGTCTACAACTCCCTGGCCGCCATCGCCCTGTGCCGCCACCTGGGGGTTCCCCAGGCCGCTGTGGCGGAGGCGCTGGATCGCATCCAGGTCAAGGGCCGGCTGGAGATCGTCCCCACTCCAGGAGAGTACACCCTGATGATCGACTACGCCCACAACGCCATGAGCCTGGAGGCGCTGCTGCACAATCTCCGGGCCTACGGACCGGAGCGGATCATCTGTCTCTTTGGCTGTGGCGGCAACCGGGCCAAGAGCCGCCGGTACGAGATGGGGGAGGTCTCCTCCCGCCTGGCGGACCTGACGGTGGTGACCTCTGACAATCCCCGGTTTGAGGAGCCTATGGACATCATCAACGACATCCTCACCGGGGTACACAAAGCGGACGGCAAGTACGTCACCATCCCCGACCGGAAGGAGGCCATCCGCTACTGCATGGAGATCGGACGGAAGGGGGATGTGATCGTCCTGGCGGGCAAGGGCCACGAGGACTATCAGGAGATCTGCGGCGTCAGGCATCACATGGATGAGCGGGAGCTGATTCAGGAGATCATCGAAGGGCGCTGACGCCCGTTTGTCGATCCGTGCGGCATCCGGCGAGCGGTCGGGTGCCGCAGACATATCTGTGCGCCGATGCTTCGAGCGTCCGGCGCGGCAGCGAGGAGACGGAGCATGGGAAAATGTCTTTTTCTTGACCTGGACGGGACACTCCTTCGGGACGACAAAACCCTGTCTGAGACGAACCACCGGGCGATTCAGGATGCCCTCGCCCGGGGTCACCGGGCGGTCATCACCACCGGACGACCTCTGAAAAGCGCTCTGCTTCAGGCGCAGCGGCTGGGGCTTACCGGAGAGGGCTGCTATATCATCGCCATGAACGGCGGCATGGTCTGGGACTGCGCCGAAGAACGGGAGCTGTACCGCCGGGGAATGGCCTGGGACGACCTCTATACCCTGTTTGACGAGGCCAACCGCCGGGGGGTCTTTATCCAGACCTATGATGACTGGGACGTGATCGTGGAGAGCCGCAACGACAACGAGACGGTGCGTCGGTACTGCGCCCCCATCCAGATGGGTTACCGGGTGGTGGGCGATGTCCGCCGCGACCTGACAGTGCCTCCGACAAAGGCCATGGCCATCGACTTTTCCGGCAGAGCGCCGGTGGAGGCGTTCGAGCGCTGGATTCACCGGGAGATGTCCGACCGGCTGGACTGCTTTTTCTCCTGCCAGTACTATCTGGAGATCGTCCCGGCGGGACAGAACAAGGGGGCTGCGCTGGCGGCCATGTGCGCCCGGCTGGGTATCCCCCTCCGGGACGCCGTGGCAGTGGGAGACGCGGCCAACGACATCCCCATGATTCGAACGGCAGGCGTCGGCGTGGCCATGGCGAACGCCGACCCTGCGGTCAAGGCGGCGGCGGACGCCATCACCTGCCGGGATAACAATCACGACGGAGTTGCCGAGGCGGTGGAGCGGTTTTTGGGATAGGGTAGATTTATGACGCCTCTTTGGGAAAGGCAGCACGACCACGCCTTAAAATCGATTCTCTCAAAATTCTCCTCTCCCTCTGTCCAAAACCGTATTTCTGTGCTAGAATAAGAAACCGTAGGCACAGTCATCAGCCATTACAGACGCGCATGGTGCGTCTGGGGAGTGGAGGTCTGTCATGCAGGATAGTTATAACGGGGCGGTCCGCCGGGGCGCAGCCGCCCGAAAGCGGCTGACCGAGGCGGCCACCGGGCGGCAAAAGGCCGATCTGGTGCTGAAAAACGCCTCCTACGTCAATGTATTCACCGATCAGGTCAGCGTCGCCGACATCGCCATTGTGGGTGATCGCATCGCCGGGATCGGCAGCTATGAAGGGGAGCGGGAGCTGGATATGACCGGGAAGGTGCTGCTCCCCGGCCTGATCGACGGGCACATCCATCTGGAGTCCAGCCTGGCCTCTCCCGGAGAGTTCGTCCGGGCGGTGCTGCCCCACGGCACCACCGCCGTCGTCACCGACCCCCACGAAATCACCAACGTCATGGGGACCGAGGGCATCGATTATATGCTGGAGGCTACCGAGGGACTTCCGGTAGACGTGCTGTTCCTGCTGCCCTCCTGCGTCCCTGCCACCCCCATGGACGAGTCCGGCGCGGAGCTGAGCTGGCGGGACATCGACTCCTTCTACGACCATCCCAGAGTGCTGGGACTGGCGGAGATGATGAACTACTACGGCGTCACCCACGGCGACGAGGGTGTGCTGTCCAAGCTGGCCGCCGCCCAGCTCCACGGCAAGCGGATGGACGGCCATGCGCCCGGCCTCACCGGACGGGAGCTGGACGCCTATATCGCCGCCGGTATCGGCTCCGACCACGAGTGCTCCACTCTGGACGAGGCGTTGGCAAAGCTGGAGCGGGGACAGTACATCATGATACGGGAGGGCACTGCCGCCCGCAATCTGGCGGCACTGGCCCCCCTGCTCACCCCGCAGTACGCCTCCCGCTGCCTGTTCTGCACCGATGACAAGCATCCCAACGATCTGTTGGAGAAGGGCCACATCGACTACATCATCCGGGAGGCGGTGAACCGCCACGGGGTAGACCCTATCATCGCCGTGAAGGCGGCCACCCTCCACGCCGCCCAGTATTTCCGGCTGGACGGGCGGGGGGCCATCGCCCCCGGCTATCTGGCGGATCTGGTGGCGGTGGACGACCTGACCAGCTTCCGGGTGCAGCAGGTGTGGAAGGGCGGCGTGTGCCGTTATGAGAACGGGACGCTTTCCGACATTCCCAAGCCCCAGGTCAGCGCCGACCTGGATGAGCTGGCCCACGACACCTTCCACGTCTCCCCTCTCACCCCGGAGGATTTTCGGACGGAGGAGTCTCTGGGGGTCATCGGCATGGTGCCCGGAGAGATTGTCTCCACCGACAACGGAACGGCGGACGGGGTCGATCTGGAGCGGGACATTCTGAAGATCGCCGTTATCGAGCGGCACCACAACACCGGACACATCGGCCTGGGCTATCTCCAGGGCTACGGCCTGAAACGGGGGGCGGTGGCTACTTCGGTGGCCCACGACTCCCACAACCTGATCGTGGTGGGGGCGGACGAGACAGAGATGGCCGCCGCTGCCAACCAGATCATCGCCCAACATGGGGGCATTACCGTGGTGGATGGGGGCCGTCCCGTGGCGGGGGTGGTGCTGGAGATCGCCGGACTCATGAGCGATCTGCCCCTGGAGGAGATCAACCGCCGCCTGGAGGACGCCAAGGCAAAGGCGGCGGAGCTGGGGGTCAGCGACGGCATCGACCCCTTTATGACCCTGAGCTTCATGTCCCTGCCCGTCATCCCCACCCTGCGGCTGACCACCCGGGGCCTGGTCCGGGTATGATGGACGTACAAAACAGGCCCTTCGGGGCAGAGAGAACGAGGAGGAAACCACTATGAAATACGGACGTACTTATAATTTTTCCGCAGGTCCTGCCATGATGCCGGAGCCGGTGCTGGAGGAGATCGCCGCCGAGGTGATGAACTACCGGGGCAGCGGCATGAGCGTCATGGAGATGAGCCACCGTTCCAAGGTGTTCCAGCAGATCGCAGACGAGGCGGAGGCCGACCTGCGGACGCTGATGGGCATTCCGGACAACTACAAGGTGCTGTTCGTCCAGGGTGGCGGCACCCTCCAGTTCGCCATGGTCCCCATGAACCTGATGAAAAACGGCGTGGCCTGTTATGTGGAGACGGGGGCCTGGTCCAAAAAGGCCATCGCCGAGGCGAAAAAGTACGGCGAGGTGAAGATCGTCGCCTCCTCCAAGGACGGGAACTTCTCCTACATCCCGGACTGCTCTGACCTGGACATCCCGGCGGAGGCGGATTACGTCTATATCTGCGAGAACGAGACGATCAACGGCACCACCTTCTTCCAGACCCCCGACACCAAGGGCAAGCCCCTGGTGTCTGACCAGTCCTCCATGTTCCTCTCCCGGCCCTGCGACGTGACCAAATACGGCCTGATCTGGGCGGGGGTGCAGAAGAACGTAGGCCCCGCCGGTATGGCGGTGGTCATCATCCGGGAGGACCTGCTCCGGGACGACCTGCCCACCACCGTCCCCACCTATCTCAGCTACAAGACCCACGCGGACGCCGGCTCCATGTACAACACCCCCAACTGCTGGGACATCTACTGCTGCGGCAAGGTGTTCAAGTATTTGCTGGCAAACAGCGGTCTGGAGGCCGTGGACAAGCGGAACCGGGAGAAGGCCGCTATCCTGTATGATTTCCTGGATGAGAGCGCCCTCTTCTCCGGCACCGTGCGGAAGGAGGACCGTTCCCTGATGAACGTCCCCTTCGTCACCCCCTCCAAGGAGCAGGACGCCGATGTGGTAGCCGCCACCAAGGCGGCGGGCTTTGACAACCTCAAGGGCCACAGGAGCGTGGGCGGCCTCCGGGCGTCCATCTACAACGCCATGCCCCAGGAGGGCGTGGAGGCGCTGGTGACCTTCCTGAAGGAGTACGAAAAGGCCCACTGCTGATGTGCGGTCAAACACCGCCCCGAACGAAATAAGAACAGAGCCGCTCCGGGCGGCATACAATGCGCAGCTACGCAGGGCGTGGCTGCGCATTGCAGCGCAGAGGCGGTGAGAGGTGACTGCCGCTGAAAATCCTGACAAATGCGTGAATGTAGGTTCGTCAATCATACTTTACACTTAGGGAAAGAAGAAAGGACAACT
>JAJBTD010000034.1 GCA_020861055.1 Clostridiales bacterium
AGGAGCCGATTCACGCCCGTCTCACAGTAGACGGAGAGGAGATCACCGACGCCAGTGTGTTCGTGGGCTACAATCACCGGGGCATTGAGAAACTGGCCCAGGAGCGGAATTTCATCCAGACCCTGGTGCTGGTGGAACGGGTCTGCGGTATTTGCTCCCACTCCCACTCCCTGACCTATGCCATGTGCATCGAGCATATCGCCGGGATGGAGGTTCCCAAGCGGGGACAGTATATCCGGGTCATCATTGAGGAGCTGGAACGCATCCACTCCCATCTGCTGTGGCTGGGCATCGCCTGCCATATCGTGGGCCACGACAGTATGTTCATGCAGATCTGGAATGACCGGGAGCGTACTATGGACACCCTGGAGGCCCTCACCGGCAACCGGGTCAACTACGCTATGAACACCATCGGCGGAGCCCGGCGGGACTTGGACGACGACAAGCGTCGGCTCCTGCTGGATGCCATGGACGATTTGGAGAAAAAGATGGGGCCTATCACCCACTTCCTCACCACTGACAAAACTCTGGCCATGCTCACCACGGGGGTCGGCGTGCGCACCACCGAGGACTCTATCCGTCTGGTGGCAGCCGTGCCGCACGCCAGAGCCTCCGTGGTGGACGCTGACGTACGCCTGGATGCCCCCTACTCCTCCTATGATGACTTCGAGTTAGCCGTCCCTGTCCAGCAGTCCTGCGATGTCTACGCCAGGGTGGTCATCCGGGTGCAGGAAATTTACGAGAGCATTAAGATCATCCGTCAGGCGACAGACAATTTGCCGGAGGGGCCAATCAATCTGGGCAACAAGATTCCCAAGGTGCCCGCCGGAGAGTTTACCGCCCGGCATGAGGCCCCCCGTGGGCCCCTAGTCTACAAGGTGGTCACTGACGGCGGTCTCACCAACTACCGGCTGAGCCTCCACGTCCCCACCTTCCGCAACGCACCCACCGTTCCCACCATGCTCAAGGGAAACACCGTGGCCGACGCCGGGCTGATCGTGGCCTCTATCGACCCCTGCTTCTCCTGCTTGGACCGGTAAGATGCACGAGATGGCCATCACCCAGAGTATTCTGGATATTGCCCAGACCGCCGCTCGGGAGCACAATGTCACCCGAGTTCGGGAGGTACGCATCAAGCTGGGAGAATATTGCGGCGTGGTTCCCCAATGCGTTCAGTATTATTTTGACGTCATCAGCAAGGGTACCGTCGCCGAGGGAGCAACTCTGATTATGGAACGCCTTCCCATCCTTATGCGCTGTGAGGACTGCCGATGGGAGGGCCAGGTAGACAAGCTGCACATCGTCTGTCCCGACTGCGGGAGCGCCCATCTGAAGCTGCTTCAGGGCAGAGAATTCTATGTAGAGAGTTTGGAGGTAGATTAGACTTTTATGGAAATCAAGGTCATGCATCAGGTCATGGAGTGGAATGAGGATGTGAGCGACGCCGTCAAGGCGGAGCTGTCCCGCCATCGGGTGTGCCTGATCAACGTGCTTGGTTCGCCGGGGGCCGGAAAGACCAGCACTATCATCTCCCTGGTAGACCGTCTCCGGTCCAAATACCGGATCGGCGTCATTGAGGGTGATATCACCGGACAGATCGACGCAGAGCAAATCGACGCTTTGGGCCTGCCGGTGGTACAGCTGGACACCGACGGGGCCTGTCATATCGAGGCCATGAGCATCCAGCACATCCTGCCCCACTTCGACCTGGACAGCCTGGACGTGCGGTTTGTGGAGAATATCGGCAACCTGGTCTGTCCCGCCGAGTTCAACATCGGCGAGAGCTTCCGTCTGGCCATCCTCAGCGTTCCTGAGGGGGACGATAAGGTGGAGAAGTACCCGCTTATGTTCTCCACCTCTCAGGCCCTGGCCATCAATAAGTATGATTTGAAGGACTACTTCGGCTTCGACGACGAGCGGGTAGAGCGCAGCGCCAAGGGAGTCAACCCTGAGATCGTTCTCTTTCGCACCTCCAGCCGGGACGGGCTGGGTCTGGATGAGCTGGCAGGCTGGATTTCCAACCGCATCGACGCCGTTCTGTCGTCGGAAGATAAGGAGGGATAACTGTGGAAAAACCGTCGAAATTTGCCGTCTGGCTGTCCACCTTCCTCTTTTGTATGCTGTTCTGGCTGCTGCTGACCTGGTCAGTGGAGCCGGTGGAGCTGATTCTGGGGGCGGCTGTCAGCGCTGTGGTCGCCGCCTTCTCCGGGCGGTTCCTCATCCACAACCGGGCGTTCTACCTGTATAACCCGGTGCGGCTGGTGATGATACTGGTCTATAACATCTTCATCTTCTTCTGGGAGATCATCAAGGCCAACGTGAACATGGCCCGCATCGTGCTCAGTCCCAATCTGGGCAACTATCAGGCGGGCATCATCCGCATCCCAGCCTCTCCGGACATCAAGAGCGACTACGGACAGGCCATGGTGAGCAACAGCATTACCCTCACCCCCGGCACCATCACCATGGATGTAGCCGAGGACGAGGAGGGCAACAACTACTACTACGTTCACTGGATCGATGTGACCGAGACTGACCGGGAAAAGGCCGGCGAAGTCATCAAGGGCCGGATGGAGCGTTGGATCGGGAGGATTTGGAAATGATCGAATTTTTGATTGCGGCTATCATCTGCGTGATACTGGATCTGTTCCTGCTCTATCGCATCTTCAAGGGCCCCACCGCCGCTGACCGGATGTGCGCCGCCGACAGCCTGGATCTGATGTCCGCTCTGGCCCTGGCGCTCTACTCCCTGTATTCCGGCCGGGCCATTTACCTGGACATCGCCCTTGTGGTTGCGCTGCTGGGCTTTGTGGGCACAGTTTTCGTGGCCCGCTATCTGGAGGGGAGGATCTAATGGCTGTCAGAATCATTGTGGATATTCTCCTGGCCATCGGGCTGTTTTTCCTGATCGTAGGCACTCTTGGGTACATCCGTATGCCCGACGTGTTTGGCCGCCTCCAGGCCTCCACCTGCATCGCCACCCTGGGCACCATTGCGGTGGTGCTGGCAGGGATCGTCTATGCAATTGTGGATGGCAGCGAGGTCATCGCCTACGTCAAGCTGGGACTGATCCTGGTGCTCATTATGGGCACCAACCCCGTCTCCAACCATGCCCTGTGCAAGGCCGCCTATAAAATGGGCATCAAGCCTGCCAAGGAGCTGGTGATGGACGACTATAAGGAGGATGAGGTGGAATGAACGGAGTGCTCGTATTTATCCTCAACACCCTCGCCATCGTGGGCGCTGTGGCCGCAGCCGCCGTGGCAGTCCACGCCGTCCGACTGGTGGACTCGGTGATCGCCCTGGCCGCCACCGGCTCCTTTATTTCCCTGGAGTTCATCCTGCTCCAGGCCCCGGACGTGGCCATCGCAGAGGCCAGCGTGGGCGCAGTGCTGTCCACCATCCTGTTTATCATTGCTCTGCGCAAGGTCAACGCCCACAAGGAGGATCGAAAATGAAGCTGAAAAAGATCCTGCTCGCCGCTAGCCTGGCTGTGCTCATGGTGTGCGGCGTCTATATGGCGGTGCTCATGGGCACCAGCGAGCCGACCTACGACGGGTCGAACACCGACCTGTTGGCTCTCTATGAGGACCCGGAATCCTATGACAACTCCGATGCCGACGGCGTGGCTGCCGTCATCGTCAACGAGAATCTGGACAAAACCACCGCTCTCAACGTGGTGTTCAGCGTCGTCTTTAACTTCCGCGGCTACGACACCATGGGCGAGAGCTTTATCCTCATCGCCGCCATTGCGGGCTGCCTGGTCATTCTCCGCAAGGTGGCAAAGAAGGCCGTCCCGGCAGATGGGCCGGAGAACGACGCTGAGACAGAAAAGGAGGACGAGAGCGAATGAAAACGGATTCCAACAAGCCGAAGATCCGCCGGAAGGACGTGATCGTCCGCTGCGCAGCGGATGTGTTTCTGCCTCTGGCCTGTATGTTTGGCTGCTATGTGGTTTTTCACGGCAGCTCCAGCCCCGGCGGCGGCTTCCAGGGCGGCGTGCTCATCGCCAGCGCTATCCTGCTGGTCTTTTTGGGCCACGGCGGCAGCCAGGTGAAGAACTCCTTCAGCTCCCGGCTGCTCCACAGCAGCGAGACTATCGCAGAGATCATGTACGTGGTCATCGCCCTGCTGGGTGTCTTTACGGGACTGAACTTCTGCTTTAACTTTGTCTTTGCCGGATTTGAGATGGAGACCAGTATTCTGATGAACGACGCCGTGGGCTACCACGTCATGGCGGGCATCACCTGTCTGCTCATCCTCATGCTGGGCGTTCTGAACCCGGAGGAGGAGGGCGGCGATACGCCCTCGGACGGAAAGGAGGATGTCTCCCAATGATGATCGTGAACTATATCGGCGCCTTTGCTCTGATTGTTCTGGGCATTTACTGTATGGTGGTCAAGCACAACCTCATCAAGACGGTCATCGGCATCGGCCTGGTAGACTATGGAGCCAACCTGCTCATCGTCTCGGTAGGCTTCAATGACGGCGGCACCGCCCCCATTTTCAACCTGGAGGAGCTGACCCAATCCAGCTTTTTCGTGGACCCGGTGCCCCAGGCCCTGACCCTGACCTCTATCGTCATCGGCGCCTGCACCACTGCCATGAGCCTGTGCCTGGTCATTATGATTCATGAGCAGTACGGCACGCTGGATACCCGTAAGATCAGGAGGTTGAACGGCTGATGGAAAACTTCCCGATTCTTGCCATTATGACCCTGTTCGTGTGCGCCTTCATCGTCTCCCTGGTGGGCCGCCGTAATGTGGTGGTACGCAACGTGGTGGTGACCATCGCCGTCACCGTCCCCCTGGTCATGATGCTCTGCCTCATCCCCACCGTTTTCATCGACGGAGAGACCATCGTCTATTGGCTGGGCAACTGGGCCCCGGAGGCCGATTGGGCCATCGGCATCTGCCTGGAGGTGGATGCTCTGAGCCTGTTCTTCGGACTGATCGTCACCGTTGCGGTCTTTGTCTCCGGGCTGTACTCCTTCACCTACATGAATCACGACGACAGCCTGGTGAACTATTACACTCTGTTTCTCATGCTCTCCGGCTCGGTGCTGGGCCTGGTGCTCTCCGGTGACCTGTTCAATATCTTCGTCATGATAGAGATCATGACCTTTACTGCTGTGGCCCTTACCGCTTTCCGCAACACCTACGAAGGCGCATTGGAAGGCGCGTTCAAGTATCTGGCGGTGGGCTCCCTTGGCTCCACCTGTGTGTTGCTGGGCGTCGCTATGCTCTACTCCCAGCTCCACACCCTGAACCTGGCCCAGGTCTCCGCCCTGCTCTCCAGCCAGGGCACCAACCCGGTGACCATCGCCGCCTTTGCCTTCCTGTTCATCGGCTTTGGCAGCAAGGCGTTCCTGTTCCCCTTCCAGCCCCTGGCGGCGGACGCACACGCAGTCGCTCCCGCCTCCATCTCCCTGATGATCTCCGGTGTGCTGACCAAATGCGGCGTCTACGGCATCATCCGCCTGGTCTATGTGCTCTATCAGAACTATGACCAGCCCATCGTCCAGTATCTGGTCACCGGCTTCGGGGCCATCAGTATGTTCGTCTGCGTCACCATGGCCTTTAACCAGCACAATTTCAAGCGGCTGCTGGCCTTCCACTCCATCTCTCAGGTGGGGTATGTCATTACCGCTGTGGGCCTTGGCTCCATCCTTGGGGTGGGCGCAGGGCTGTACCATGCCATGAACCACACCATCTTCAAGGGTCTGCTCTTCCTCACCGCCGGCGCAGTCCAGCACCAGACCGGGAGCCTGGATCTGGACCGGCTGGGCGGCCTGGGCAAGCGGATGCCCAAGACCTGTCTGCTGTTTCTCATCGGCGCCGCCTCCATCAGCGGTCTGCCGCCCTTTAACGGCTTTGCCTCCAAGTGGATGATTTATCAGGCGGCCTTCCTCCACGGCGTCACCACCGGCAACTTCTACTTCATCTTTATCTGCGTGGTCGCTCTCATCACCAGCGTCCTGACTTTGGCCTCCTTCATCAAGGTGGCTCAGAGCGTCTTCTTCGGCCAACTGCCGGAGGAGTACAAGGATGTGGAGGAGGTCCCCCTGACCATGCGGCTTCCCATGTGGGTGCTGGCGATCCTCTGCATCCTCACCGGACTGTTCCCGGACTTCATCCAGGAAAAGATCCTCACCCCTGCGGTGAACGCTGTCTTTAATGTGATGGGTTACATCGACGCCGCCATGGGGACCGGCTATGCCGCCGCCAGCGGCGTCACCGCTGCGGGCATCGAGGGCATCGCCGTCACCGGCACCTGGTCTCCCACCTCCTGGCTGATGCTGCTGTTCTGCATCACCTGCGCCGTGGCTATCGTGTTCCTGCTGGCCAGTCCGGACGACAAGCAAAAGGGCCTCCCCGTCTCCTCCGCCGACGAGACCGCTCAGCCGCTGGACGCCAAGTATGAGCCTTTCTTCTCCGGTGAAGAGGCGGTCTACTCCCAGGTGGGCGGCAGCGACCTGTTCTGGGGCTTCAAGCACAACTGGCGGCGTTACTTCCACTTTATGCACGACTGGCACAGCGGCATCGTCAACGACTACGCCCTCTATGGAGTGGTGGCCATCGCCTTTGTCCTGCTGTTCTGCATCGTGCTGCTGTAAAGGAGGCGGGATACGATGAACGAACTATTGCTCAACCTGTTCTATGTGCTGGTGTTTCCCGGTCTTCTGTTCTGTATTCTCATGGGTGTCCTCCTGGCCGGTCTGGACCGGGTATGGGTTGCACGGATGCAGCGCCGGGTGGGCCCTCCCCTGCTCCAGCCCTGGTATGACTTTCTGAAATGCTGCGGCAAGGAAACCATCGTCCCCCGGCACGCCAAAAAGGCAGTCTACTTCGCCGCCCCGGTGATCGGCTTTGTGGCCCTGATGACCATTTCCCTGTTTCTCCCGGTAGTTAAGGGGAGAGCCGCCTTCTCCGGCACCGCCGACCTGGTGGTCATTCTCTACCTGCTCACCCTGGTCAGCGTGTGCATGATGGTGGGCGCCTCCGCTACTGGCTCCCCCTTTGCCGGGGTGGGCCTGAGCCGGGAGATGGTGGCCATGATCTCCTATGAACTGCCCTTTGTCCTGGTCATTTTAGCGGTCAGTCGGGTGACATTGTCCACCGACGCTGTGACCGGACTGCCCCTGACCTTCTCCCTCCAGGCCATTATGGAATATCAGGAGGCCAACGGCCCCCTCATCACCCACTGGAGCCTCATCCCCGCCGCCATCGCCATGCTGTTCGTCATCCCCTGCGAGGTAGGGATGCACCCCTTCGACGTGTCCGAGGCGGAGACGGAGATCTGCGAGGGTACCCTGGCGGAGTACAGCGGACCTCCCCTGGCGGTTTACAAGCTGACTCACATGGTCAAAATGTACATTATGACTGCCCTGTTCTGTGTTCTCTTTCTGGGCGGACTGAGCACCGGTATTCTCTTTTTCGACGTGGTGATTTTTATTCTGGTCTGCGCCCTGCTGACCTTTATCACCATGAGCCTGCCCCATGCGGTCTGCGCCCGGTTCAAGACGGAACAGGTATTCAAATTCTACTGGACCGTGGTGGCCGGTTTCGCCGCCGTCAGCCTGATCCTGGTCTGGCTGGGGCTTTGAGGAGGGGTATCTATGTTTGAAAAACTGATTGACAACAGTATGGAAAAAAGCCCCTGGATCTTCCATATTAACGCTGGCTCCTGCAACGGCTGTGACATCGAGCTGGTCAGCGTGCTGACCCCCCGGTATGACGCCGAGCGGCTGGGCTTCAAACTCACCGGTACCCCCCGCCAGGCGGACATCGTGGTAGTCAGCGGCCCCATCACCGTCCAGACCCGTGACCGGCTGGTCCGCACTCTGGCCCAAGTCCCGGAGCCCCGGGTGGTGGTGAGCCTCGGCTCCTGCCCCCGCTCCGGCAACGTATTCAAGGGCAGCTACGCCATCGACGGCCCCCTGGAGAAATATACCCATGTGGACGTCTCCGTGGGCGGCTGCACTCCCAAGCCGGAGGCTATCATGGCTGCCCTGGTCCAGGCCGCCCAGATTTTGGCGGAAAAGAGAAAGGAGATGCGCAAGTAATGCTTCCCTATCTCACCAAGGCGGTATCCAACCTGTTCCACAAGCCCAGCACGGAGCAATTCCCTACCGGGGACCCGCCCAAGGCCGCCGAGGGCTATCGGGGCCGTCTCAGCTATGACCCGGAAAAGTGCGTCAACTGCGGCATGTGCATCCGAGTCTGCGCCCCCCAGTGCATGGAGCGCACCATTGAGAAGCTGGAAAACGGCGACCAGAAAATCACCTTCACCTTCGATATGACCAGCTGCACCTTCTGCTCCATGTGCGCTGATTTCTGCGCCCGCCACGCCATCACCCTCACCGACGACTATATGATCGTGGGGACCAAGCCGGAGGACTTTCTGGTGACCGGCTCCTTTGTCAAAAAGGCGCCGCCTCCCAAGCCCAAGCTGACTCCGGAGCAGATCGCTGAGATGAAGGCCAAGGCGGAGGCGGCCAAGAAAGCAAAGGCGGAAGCTGCCGCCAAAGCTGCCGCAGCAGCTGACAATGGCTGAGCGCTCCCGCATCCATTTTGAGATTGAAGGCATCGTCCAAGGAGTGGGCTTTCGCCCCTTCCTCCATCGTTTGGCTCTGAAATGCAGCCTCTCCGGCTGGTGCCGGAACACCGTCTTTGGCGTGGAACTAGAGGTCGAGGGCACCGGGGAAGCGCTCTCCAGGTTTCGAGTCGGGCTGCGGGAGGAGCTGCCTCCCCTGGCCCGGATCGACGCCCTCCGGGAGACCCCCTGCCCTTCCCTTCTGGGAGAGGACGGCTTTCATATCCGGGAGAGCCGCCGGGAGGGACATCCGGATGCCCTCGTCAGCCCGGATATCGCCACCTGCCCGGACTGTCTCCGGGAGCTTCAGGACCCAAAGGACCGGCGGTATCGTTATTCCTTTCTCAACTGCACCAACTGCGGTCCACGGTTCACCATCGTCCGGGAGCTGCCCTATGACCGCCGGGCCACCTCGATGGCCAGATTTCCCATGTGCTCAGGTTGTGAGACGGAGTATCAGGACATCCGCAGCCGCCGATATCACGCCCAGCCGAACTGCTGCCCGGACTGCGGCCCTACGTTGACCTTTTCTCTGCCAGGGGGAGCTCCTTCCACAGACGACCCCATCGGGCAGGCGTCAGCTCTGCTCCGGGATGGGAAAATCGTTGCCGTCAAGGGATTAGGAGGTTTTCACCTGGCCTGTCGGTGTGACCTGCCGGAGACGGTAGCTGAGCTGCGCCGACGGAAACGGCGGGATGAACGTCCCTTTGCCCTTATGTGCCGGGATGTAGCGGCGGCGGAACAGATCTGTCATGTCTCCCCCCAGGAGGC
>JAJBTD010000010.1 GCA_020861055.1 Clostridiales bacterium
GCCCTCCAACCCCTGGCCCCAGTGGCCCCTGGTGAAAAAGACGGACTACGGCCATGAGGAGGCCATCGCCGTCTTTGGCAGCGCTCCCCGCATCTACCAGACCACCGTCAAGGAGTTCCATGCCGACGAGAACGGCGATCTCTGCGCCGTCACCATCGTCCACCTGGAGTCCAAGAAGGACGAAAAGACCGGTCGCCGGATGATGGTGCCGGTAGAGGGCAGCGAGGAGACCCTCCCCTGCCAGCTGTTGCTCATCGCCGCAGGCTTCCTGGGCAGTCAGCAGTACGTCACCGACGCCTTCGGCGTGGAGCTGAATCCCCGCACCAACGTCAAGACGGAGGACGGGAAATACAAGACCAGCGTGGACAAGGTCTTTGTGGCCGGCGATATGCACCGGGGGCAGTCCCTGGTGGTCTGGGGCGTGGCCGAGGGCCGCGGCTGCGCCAGGGACGTGGACGAGTATCTCATGGGCTACACCTTCCTGTGAGCCGCTCCCCCGTTCTTTCTCCAAACGATTCAACCCCCTGCCGGGTCAATCCCGGCAGGGGGTTCGCTTTCGTTATAGTCCGTGTCACAGGGGCAGCGTCACCGTCATCAGCAGGGTATCTCCGTTCTGCAGGGATGCGGCGTTCTTCCCCTTATGGGCATTCACGATCATCTGCGCGATGGAGAGGCCAATGCCGTGTCCCTCCACCTGGTTGGAGCTGCGGGAGGGGTCTCCCCGGTAGAAGCGGTCAAAGATGTGCTCCAGGCTCTCCTGTGTCACTCCCTCCGCCGTGTTGCGGACCAGCAGCCGAAGATTCCGCCCCGACTGCTCCAGAGTGAGCGATATCTCGCTCTCCTCCGGGGAGTATTTCAGGGCGTTGTCCAGCAGGATGACGGTCAGCTGGCGAATGGCGTTCTCGTCCCCATGGAGGGTGAGCATGGGCTGAATGCGGCTTTCAAATTGCTTGTTCTGGGTCTTTGCCAGCGCCTGGAAGGACTGGGCCGCCTCCCCCACCACGTCGGAGATGGGAAAGTCGATCATCTGAAACTGGCTCTCCCCCTCCTCCATCCTGGACAGGGCGATGAGGGCGTTGGTCAGCTTTGCCAGCCGGTCGGTCTGCCTCCGGATGTCCTGGAGCCACTCGTTTTCTCCGATATCCATCTCAAGCACCTCGGCGTCGGCGTCGATGATGGTCAGGGGGGTCTTCAGCTCGTGGCCGGCGTTGGTGATGAATTGGCGCTGCTTGTCATAGCTCTCTGCCACGGGACGGATGATCCGTCCGGAAAACAGAATCATCAGCAGCAGCACCGCCGCCAGGCCGACAGCCGAGATACCGCAGCTGGCCTTCAGGAAGGTGGTAAAGGTGGTGAGGTTTCGTCCGCAGTCCAGAAAGGTGACTCGCGTGCCGCTCTCATCGCTGGTGACAGCATAGCGGTAGTTGGAGATAAAACCCCGTTCCGCGCCCCGGCTCACCGCCTCCTGGGCGTACTCGATGGCGGCGGAGGTGTCCACAGCGGCGATTTTCCCCGTGTCCACCGTCTCCACCTCTCCCTCGTTGTTGAGCAGGACGGAGAAATACCGGGACTCATAGGGCAGCTCCGGGGACATCTCCCGCAGCTTGCCCTGGCCGCTGTCCGAAGGAGGGGCCGTCCCATCCCCCTCCTTCTGGTTCTCCTGTCGGGGAAACGCGCCGTTGTTGTCCGCCAGGATGGTCAGCACCTGGTCTGCATCCTCCACGATCTCCCGATAGTTCACCAGATTGACGCTTCCCATAATGGCCAGCAGCACCACCAGCAGAGAAACCATGGACATGGCAATAAATTTCACCCGGAGCCTGCGTATCATGGCAGCTCCTCCAGGGAGTATCCGGCGTTTCGGGTGGCCTTGATCTGAATGTTGGCGTGGAGGGCGGCGAGCTTTTTCCGCAGGTAGGAAATATACACACCACACCACGTTGATCTCCGCCTCGCTGTCATAGCCCCAGATCTTTTCCAGGAACCGCTCGGTGGGGATGAGCCGTCTGGGATTGGACATGAGCATCTCCAGCATCTGGAACTCCCGGTTGGCCAGCCGGAAGCTGCCCGTGGGAGAGGACAGCTCAAAGGTGGCCCGATCCAGGGTGACGTTCCCCACCTGGAGGCGGGAGTCAGGCTGGGCCGTCTGGCTCCGGGTCATGGCCCGGATACGGGCCAGCAGCTCTCTGGAATTGAAGGGCTTGGTCAGGTAGTCGTTGGCCCCGCTGTCCAGGCCCAGCACCTTGTCGTCGATCTCCGATTTTGCCGTGAGGATGAGGACGGGCACCTGGTTCCCCGCCTCCCGGACGCGCCGGAGCACAGTGATGCCGTCCATCTTTGGCATCATCAAATCCAGAACGACCCCGTCATAGTCTCCGTTTTCCAGCCAGGCCAGAGCCTCCGCCCCGTCATAGACCGCATCCACAGAATAGTGGTTCTTCTCCAGAATGGCAACGATGGCTCTGGAGAGAGAACGCTCGTCCTCCGCCAGCAGCAGGCGCATAACACTCCCCTCCGTTCTCCTCAGGGCGCCGATGCACGAAGGCAGCAGTCGCCAGCACAGTACCCTAATTATGATGTATCAGTATAATCCCGATACTTTAAGAGAAGCTTAAAGCGCTTCCCCACCTGTATATATGATAGCATTTCCGCCTGCTTCCCGCAAGGTGCTTCCGCAGCGGCTCCTGTCGGGAGATGTATTTCACCCTTTTGACAGACTGACGGCCTCTGCTTTCCGGCAGAGGCCGTATGGAAGCGTTATGTCCTCCTGTTCAGCGGCGGTGTCCGATCAGACCGCAGGCCTTGCAGAGCTCCATGACCAGAAGGGGGACCAGGGTGAAGCCCACCCC
This sequence comes from Clostridiales bacterium, assembly GCA_020861055.1. Classification (GTDB taxonomy): domain Bacteria; phylum Bacillota; class Clostridia; order Oscillospirales; family Oscillospiraceae; genus Onthomonas. The sequence continues at coordinate 2,850 of JAJBTD010000010.1, forward strand.
CGCCAGGTACAGATACCAGGGGAGCGTCACAAGACCAAACACCGTGGTCAGCGGGGTGAACAGCACGACCGCCATCAGCGCCACAGAGACCAGAGCCGCCTGGTTCAGCTTTCCGTTGGAGAAGGGGCCGATGCGGAACAGGGAGCGCTCCGAGCGCATATTGAACGACTGCACCACCTGGGACAGGGCCAGCACCAGGAAGGCCAGGGTCTGTCCTCCCTCGTCGCTGCCGGTGACGGAGGTCCCCACCAGGAAGGCAGCCAGGGTCAGCAGGCCGAACATCAGGCCCTGGAGGACGATCTGCACCCCGAAGCCGTTGGCGAACAGGCCCTCGTCCCGTGGCTTGGGCTTGTGGTCCATGACGTCCGGCTCCACCGCCTCCATGCCCAGGGCGATGGCGGGGAGGCTGTCGGTGACCAGGTTGACCCACAACAGCTGCATGGACTGGAACAGAGACTTGTGCCACAGCACCATAGCCAGGAAGACGCAGATCACCTCGCCGATGTTGGTGCCCAGGAGGTAGCCCACCACCTTTTTGATGTTGGCGTAGATGCCTCTCCCCTCCCGGACGGCGTCTACAATGGTGGTAAAGTTGTCGTCGGTGAGGGTCATATCGGCGGCTCCCTTGGCAACGTCGGTGCCGGTGACGCCCATGGCGCAGCCGATGTCCGCCGCCTTCAGGGCGGGGGCGTCGTTCACCCCGTCGCCGGTCATGGCCACCACCTGGCCCTTCCGCTGCCAGGCCTTGACGATGCGAATTTTGTTCTCCGGGGAGACACGGGCATAGACGGCGGTGCGCTCCACCTGGCCGTCCAGCTGGGAGTCGGTCATGGCGTCCAGCTGCGCGCCGGTGATGGCCAGATCGCCATCCTTCAGGATGCCCAGGTCCCTGGCGATGGCGGAGGCGGTGACAACATGGTCCCCGGTGATCATCACCGGGCGGATGCCCGCCTGACGGCAGATCTTTACCGCCTCCCGCACCTCAGGACGGGGCGGGTCGATCATACCCACCAGTCCCAGAAAGGTCAGGTCGCTCTCCAGAGCCTTCTCTGTGGGCTGAGCCGGGACCTCGTCCAGCTCCTTGTAGGCGACTGCCAGCACCCGGAGGGCGGAGGCGCTCATCTCCTGGTTTACCCTATGGGCGGCCGTCACGTCTCCACGGACGCAGAGAGGGGCGATGCCGTCAAAGGCGCCCTTGACAATGGCAATTATTTTGCCGTCCACCCGGTTCACTGTGGTCATCCGCTTCCGGTCAGAGTCAAAGGGCAGCTCCGCCAGCCGGGGGCAGTCCCGGTTGAGCTGCTCTTTGGGCATGCCGTTGTTGTGGGCCGCCAGGACGATGGCGGTTTCGGTGGGGTCGCCGATGTGCTGCACCTCTCCGTCATCGTGGAACACCACCGTACCGTCGCTGCACAGAGTCCCGTATTGGAGCAGACGGCACACCTCCGGGGAACAGTGGTCGGTCACATCCTCCGGGCCAGCCGCCCCGTCCAGATAGGTCTTGACCAGGGTCATGCGGTTCTGGGTCAGGGTGCCCGTCTTGTCCGAGCAGATGACCGAGGCGCTGCCCAGGGTCTCCACGGCGGGGAGGCGGCGGATGATGGCGTTTTTCTTTACCATCCGCTGGACGCCGATGGACAGCACCACCGTCACGATGGCGGGCAGTCCCTCCGGAATGGCGGAGACCGCCAGGGAGACCGCCGTCATAAAGATGCTCAGCGGCTCCAGCCCGTTGGCCAGGCCGATAACGAAGATGATGGCGCAGGCGGCTACCGCCACAATGCCCAGATACTTGCCCAGCTGGGCCAGCTTCTGCTGGAGGGGGGTCTGCCCCTCCTCCTCCCCTTCCAGGAGGTTGGCAATCTTGCCCATCTCGGTGTCCATGCCGGTGGCGGTCACCAGGGCGGTGGCGGTGCCATAGGTGATGCTACACCCGGAGAACACCATATTGGTCCGGTCGCCCAGAGGGGCGTCCTCCGCTATTGCCGCCTCGGCGTCCTTCTCCGAGGGCACCGACTCGCCGGTGAGGGCGGACTCCTCGCTTTTCAGGCTGACGCTGCGGAGCAGGCGGCTGTCCGCCGGGACAAAGTCCCCCGCCTCCAGGCGGATGATGTCGCCGGGGACCAGCTGCGCCGCCTCGATCACCTGCTCCGCCCCGTCCCGGATGACCCTGGCGTGGGGAGCGGACATATTTTTCAGCGCCTCCAGCGCTTTCTCCGCCTGGCTCTCCTGCATGACGCCGATGACGGCGTTCACAATGACGATGAGCAAAATCAATGCAGGCTCAAAGAACTCCTGGGGGTCGCCCTGGACGCAGGCGATGGCGAAGGACACCGCCGCCGCCGCCAGCAGGATAAGGATCATGGCATCCTTAAACTGGTCGATGAACCGCTGGAGATTGGTCTTTTTGGGCTTCTCCCGGAGCCGGTTCTCCCCGTGCTCCGCCAGCCGCTCCGCCGCCTGCTGTCCGGTCAGGCCGCTTGTCTGGTCAGAGCAGAGTTGGGACAGCGCCTGTTCCCGTGTTGTGCTGTGGAATGTCATGAGATATGTCTCCTTTCGTCAGGGGAGATCGGTTGAGCTTCCGAAATGGGAAACGCTCCCGTTTGATGGGTAAATAATACCAGATGATGTTCCATTTTACACGGGACAAAATGGGGGGATGTCTATTTTTTCCTCACAGGAGGCAATTTGTCCCAAAGGATGTCTAACGGTAAAAACGGAGGCTCCGGCACAGAGCCGCAGCTTATGTGACTCTGCGCCGGAGCCGAAGGCCCGACGTTTTTTTCAGAATGGCGGCGGCAAAAATGCAGCGTTGCCCCCCTGGTTTTCAGCCTCCCCTTCCGGGATTATTTCAGATTCCCATACTGGCTGTCGTCCACCGGCTCCAGCCACTCATTGAAGCCGTTTTCTCCCGGTACCTCCACCGCCAGGTGGGAGAACCAACTGTCCGGAGCCGCGCCGTGCCAGTGCTTCACGCCGACAGGAATGTTGATGCAGTCGCCGGGCTTCATCTCCACGGCCTCCTTGCCCCACTCCTGGTAGTAGCCTCGGCCTGCCACGCAGATCAAAATCTGTCCGCCGCCCTTGTCTGCGTGATGTACGTGCCAGTTGTTGCGGCAGCCCGGCTCAAAGGTCACGTTGAAAATACCGACCTGGTCTGTGGACACAGGGGCGAGATAACTCTGCCCGATAAAATACTGCGCAAAGGCGTCGTTCGGCGCGCCGATGGGAAATACCATCTGGCTGGCGTGGGCCGCTTTTGCGTTCGTCAGATCAGTCTCCTCCGCCCAAACCTCCTTCGCCATATAAAAGACCGCCCAGCCCTTGGGCCAGCCCACATAAAAGGCAGCGTGCGTAATGATCGCTGCGATCTCCGCTCTGGTCACGCCCGCTTTTTTGGCGTTCTCCAGATGATATTTCAGAGAGGAATCGGTCACGCCGGAGGCCATCAGGGCTACCACCGTAATTATGCAGCGGGTCTTGTGGTCGATGTCGTGATTGTTCCAGTTTTCACCGAAGAGTACATCGTCGTTGAAGTGAGCAAAATCCGGCGCAAAGTCGCCCAGGGTGTTCCGCCCTGCGGTCTGTACAATTTTTTCCATAGAGCTCCTCCGTTCTGCGTTTTTGTCACACTGTTCCGCTTGGCGCTGTGAGATATCATTATTATAAGGATAAAACTGTCTTTAGGTCAATACTCCGATTGGAAAAATGTGGAGAAAGCCTCTGAAATGCAACCGCCCGGACAGATAGCGGCGCTTCGGGAGCAGAGAGACGAGCTCGCTCCTACAGCGCCGAAATCCGCCCCGGAATAACCGGGGCGGATTCTGGGCAATCTGTCAGAGCAAGCTGCTCTGCTTACTTCATGCCGTTTTCGTAGGCTTCGATCATCTTCTTGAACGTTTGGCCCGTACAGCCTTCGGGATTAGTATGCCTTTTCAGCTTTTTCAGGTATTTTGGGGTACTTTCACCGGTGAAAATCCGGATGTCCAGGCGCAGGCTCCCGTCCGGCTCCGGGGTGACGAAAATTCTGTCGATGAAGGTGTCCACAAACTCCTTGGTGATGACGCCGTTGGCCACGTCCTGTTCGGCGGCCTTCAGGGTGGAGCGGAGCTTTTCCATATGCCTGCGGAACTCCTCGCCGGATTCCTGCTGACTGTGCAGGTCGGCCAGCTCCTGCTCAGCGTTTTTGATCTCCTCGTTGCACTGGGCGGTCATGGTCTTGAAGTCGGCGGCGGAGATGCTGTCCAGCGTGACCAGCTCCAGCAGCTTGTTCTTCTTTTTCACCGCCATGTCGATGACGTGTTCCTGCTCCTCGATTTTCTGGGCAAGTTCTTGCCCTCCGGTCATGGAGCGGTACATGGCCTCGTATTCCCTCATCATGGCGGCGGAGGCCTCTCTGGTGTCCCGGAACACCTCAAACAGCAGCGGCTTGATCTCCTCCTCGTAGATGGGGAAGGAGTCGCAGCTCTCCTTGCCGTTCTTGATTTTGCCGGAGCAGACCCATTTGCTGTTTCTGTTGCCCGCCCTGTCCCTGGACTCCCGGCGGTAATAGGGTGTACCGCAACAGGTACAGAAAAGCTTGCCGGTCAGCAGGTTGGCGTGGTTGCAGATGCCCTGGCGGTTTTTCACGTCCTCGCTCCGCCGCCGCAGCACCGCATTGGCGGACTCCCACAGCTCCTCGGAGACAATGGCCGGAACGATCTCTCCGGTCTCGTCCTTAAACATGACCCATTCCTCCTGTGGGAGAAATGCCTGCTTTTTGGTGAACATATCCACCACCTTGACCTTGTTTCCCACATAGTAGCCCTTGTATTTGGGATTGGAGATCATGTTTGACATGGTGGAGTGGGCGATCTTTTTGCCGTTCCGGTTGCGGTACCCCTTCTCCCAGAAAATCGTCTCGATCTGCTTCATGGAGTATTCGCCGGTGGCGTAAAGCTCGAACAGCTCCCGCACCATGGGGGCCTGCTCCTCGTCGATGACCAGGTGCTTGTTGTTTTTGCGGTAGCCGAAGATGTTGTTGTTCCCCAGCACTACGTTGGACTTGATGGCCTGCTGGTGACCAAATTTGACCCGACTGGACAGCTTCCGCAACTCATCCTGGGCAATGCTGGACATGATGGAGAGCCGCAGCTCGGAGTCCTCGTCAAATGTGTTGATGTTGTCGTTCTGAAAAAAGACTCCCACGCCGTATCCCAGCAGCTGACGGGTATACTGGATGGAGTCCAGGGTGTTCCTGGCAAAACGGGAGATTTCCTTGGTGATGACCATGTCAAACTTCCCTTCGGCAGCGTCCTCCACCATGCGGTTGAAGTGCTCCCGGCGCTTCGTAGAAATACCGGACAGCCCATCGTCGATGTACCCCGGCACAAAGGTCCACGCCCGGTTTTGGCTGATCAGGTTTTCATAGTAGGTGATCTGGTTGCCCAGGGAGTTGAGCTGTTCGTCAGACTCCGAGGAGACACGGGCATAGTATGTGACCCGGAGGGGGATGTCATAAATCGACTTTGTACGGAGCATTTCGCGATATAAAGACTCCGAAGATAATACAATTACAAGTTTCCTTTGACTGCTTACTCCTTGCAGGGTAAGTTGAGGGTTGCGGGGTAAGTTGACACAGCAGGTTCGACCGGCTGTTATTTTTTTGCATCAAAAAAGCCTCCCAACCGCAATGGTCAGGAGACCTTTCTTCATGTCGCTTACGCTCTGATTTCAGTTCCGTCTTTAAATTTGACTGTGATGTCATCCTTGGCTACAACAGTCATGTAATCAACCATCGAGAACCAATCTTCATCCCGGAATTCCGTAAGCAAGTCCCGTGTCTGTAGCTGTTCCAGATACATCTCGATTTGCTGGCGGCGTGCCTGCCGCTCGGTGATGAGGTTGGAGACCTCGGTATGTCGGGCTTTTGCCTTATCGAAGCGTTCTACAAGGGAATCGTAGTGTTGCTGGTATTCTGCCTGGTCGAGAGCAACGTGTGCATTCTCACGGATGCAGTCCTCGATAAGCTCCGCCACCACATTGAGTTCCGATTCCAGTTCTGTTTTTTCATGCTCCAGCTCATCCGTGGAGAGGAGCGGCATGACCGCATCTCGATAAGTGGCGAGGATTTCATCCTTTTCGGGGATGGCTCTGTTTGCCGCCCGTAAGAACACCTCCCGGATTTCTTCTTCAGTAAGGTTGGGAGTGGAGCATTTCTCGCCCTCGAATTTGTGGTTGCACTGCCACATGGTTCGGCGGTATTTGTTATTGGAGTGCCACACCTTCGGACCGTACCAGCCTCCGCAGCAACCGCATTTAATCTTGCTGGAGAAAACGCTCACACAGCTGACTCTGTTTTTACCTGTGGTACGAGCGGCCATCTGTGTCTGCACCATGTCGAAGGTATCGGGATCGATGATAGCCTCGTGATTTCCGTGGACGTAATACTGTGGTATCTCACCTTCGTTGACCTTTTTCTTCTTGGTAAGGAAGTCAACCGTGTAGGATTTCTGCAGGAGGGC
>JAJBTD010000236.1 GCA_020861055.1 Clostridiales bacterium
GAATCTCCCCATCCGCAGCGGCGTGAACGGCGGCAGCCGGGAGAAGCCGCTGCTGGCCAAGTACGGCAAGGTCTGTCCGGAGGCGCTGGTGGAGTCCGCCTTTGGACACATCCGTCTGCTCAACGAGTGCGACTTTGACGACATCTGCATCTCCCTGAAATCCTCCAGCGTGCCCGTCACCATGGCGGCCTACCGGCTGATGAGCGAGCGGAGCGACTATCCCCTCCACCTGGGCGTCACCGAGGCGGGGACGCCTACCATGGGGATCATCAAATCCGCTATGGGCATCGGGGGCCTGCTGGCCATGGGCATTGGAGACACGCTGCGGGTGACCCTGACCGCCGACCCCTGCGAGGAGGTGGTGGCCGCCAAGCGCATTTTGCAGGCCGCCGGGCTCCGGCAGGATGGCCCCAACCTGATCTCCTGCCCCACCTGCGGACGCACCCGCATCGATCTCATCCCCCTGGCCAACCAGGTGGAGGAGCGTCTGAAGACGGTGAACAAGCCCATCACTGTGGCGGTCATGGGCTGCGTGGTCAACGGTCCGGGGGAGGCCTCCGCCGCCGACGTGGGCATCGCCGGGGGCGACGGTATGGGCTTCCTCTTCCGTCACGGGGAGATCATCGGCAAGCAGATTCCGGAGGACCGGCTGGTTGACGAGCTGTTCCGGGTGATCGACGAGCTGTAATACGATATCCATCAGAGGACAGTGGCTCACGGATTGAGCCGCTGTCCTCTTTTGCTGTTCTGTGGTCAATGGGCCCTCTCCCGACGCCCGACAGAGGGCCCGGATTTACGGAGATCTGCCGGGCCTGATACATTGATGGAGGTTGAGGCCGAACGACTTTTTGAAATCATATTGACTTTTCCGAAAAAAACGGATAAGATAGACCACAGGAAAACGGTTGCGCATGGGAGGCGCGATTGCCGCAGATGCGTTGGCGAGAGTGGACAAAAGGAGACAGAGACGCATGGCACAGATAACAGAACGGAAGGTTTACACCATCGACGAGGTAGCCCGCGAGCTGGGGATCAGCAAGACCACCGTGTCCAGGGCCATCTCCGGCAAGGGCCGGATCAGTGCGGAGACCCGGGCCAGAGTGATGGACTTCATTCAAAAACACAACTATCGCCCCAATATGGTGGCCAGGGGGCTGGCCCAGAGCCGGACATACAACATCTGCCTGGTGCTACCCAGCGACCACGCCATCGACGATATGCCCTTCTTCCAGCGGTGCATGGCGGGAGTGTGCGAGATGGCCGCCAGCCAGGACTATGACGTGGTGCTGTCCATGGTCACAGACCAGGATACCTCCCACCTCCAACGCATTTTGAACAACCGAAAGGTGGAGGGGGTGCTCTCCACCCGCGTCACGGTGGAGGACCCGGTGGTCAGGTTGATGCGGGAGAGCGACCTGCCCTTTGTGGTTGTCGGGACATCGGACGATCCGGAGCCCATTCACGTGGACAACGATCAGCGGGACGCCTGTCGGGAGCTGACCTTTATCCTGCTCATGCGGGGCATCCGGAACATGGGCCTCATCGGGGGCAATCCCCGGCACCTGGTCAACGAAAACCGGCTCCAGGGCTTCCTGGACGCCCACGAGTCCCTGGGCCTCCCGGTACGGCAGGAGCTGGTTCGGATGGGGGTGATTAACGACCTCCAGGTGAGCAAGGCGGTGGAGGAGCTGCTGGCCGCCGGGTGCGAGTGCATCGTCAGCGGCGACGACACCATTTGCCGTCTGGTCATGACAGATCTGGAGAAACGGGGCGTGCGTGTCCCGGAGGAGGTAAAGGTCGCCAGCTTTTACAACAGCGTCCTGCTGGAGCAGAGCGCCACGCCGGTCACCAGCCTGCGCTTCGACGCCCGGGAGCTGGGCCGCACCGCCTGTAAGCTGCTGCTGGACCGGATGAGCGGCCTGGAGGTGCAGGACGAGACCCATATGGGATACCAGGTCGTCCTCCGTGAATCAACCAAATAGGCAACATTGGAGCAAATGGCGTTGTAACATTCCACAAATGAGCAACCGATTGCAAAGAAATTTTAGACTGGAAAACATACTTTCAGGTAAAATTAGACAAAAAACAGCGGCCTGAATTGTGCAAAATAAAGCGTTGACAATAAAAGACACCTCTGGTATGATATGCTCTATAGGATACATGAAAAAGCTTGTTTGAAGTTTGTTGCGCAAGTTGCGCACGATTGGAAGGGAAGATGCCAGAATCGTGAACTACGGGGAGAATCCCCGAAAATGATAGTTCAAAAAACATGAAGGAGGAACACACAACAATGAGTAAGATCAAGAAGCTGCTGGCGCTGGTCATGGCGCTGGCAATGGTTCTGTCTCTGGCGGCCTGCGGCGGCAGCGACAGCTCCAGCGACACCTCCACCGACGACACCACCACCACTGAGGACAGCACCGCCGATACCGAGGAGGCTGCTGACACCGAGGAGGCCGAGGACGCCACTGAGGAGACCTCCGGTGACGCCACCGCTTCCGGCGACGTCATCTCCCTGACCGTCTGGGGCGCTGAGGAGGATCAGACCCTGCTGGCCGAGCTGGTAGAGGGCTTCAAAGAGGCCTATGCCGACTATGCCACCTTTGATATCCAGATCGGCGTAGAGTCCGAATCCACCGCCAAGGACACCATCCTCACCGACATCGAGGCCGCTGCCGACGTGTTCGCCTTTGCGGACGACCAGCTGGCCGACCTGGTGAACGCCGGCGCACTCCAGTCCTTCGACGCCCTGAATGACGCTCTGGTCGCCTACACCGGCAAGAGCGTGGAGGACATCGAGGCTGCCAACGGCGCAGGCTCTGTGGCTGCTGCCACCATGAACGACACCCTGTACGCCTTCCCCATGGGCGGCGGCAACAACTACTTCCTGTACTATGACTCCTCCGTCCTGAGCGAAGAGGACGTGGCCTCCTGGGATTCCCTGCTGGCCGCCGCTGAGGCCGCCGGTAAGCAGGTGGGCATGACCCTCTCCTCCGGCTGGTACAACGCCTCCTTCTTCATCGGCGCCGGCTTCACCACCAGCCTGAACGACGACGGCACCACCAGCATCGACTGGAACGGCACCTCCTCTCTGGGCTATACCGGCGTGGACGTGGTCAAGAGCATGCTGAACATCGCCTCCAACTCCGCCTTCATGGCTATCGCTGACGGCGACATCTCCAACCAGATCGCCTCCGGCAGCCTCTGCGCCGCCGTCTCCGGCACCTGGGATGCCGAGGCCGCTCAGGCCGCTTTCGGCGACGGCTATGCCGCCACCAAGCTGCCCACCTTCACCTGCGCCGGCGATCAGGTCCAGCAGGGCTGCTACTCCGGCTTCAAGCTGATCGGCGTCAACGCCTATTCTCAGAACGCCGGCTCTGAGTACCTGACCAACGAGGAGTCCCAGACCGCCCGCTTCGAGGCCCGTCAGCTGGCTCCCACCAACACCAACGCCGCTGCCAACGAGGCTGTCTCCGCCAACATCGCCATCGCCGCCTCCTCCGCGCAGGACGTCTACGGCGTTGTCCAGTCTGTGGGCGGTAAGTTCTGGGATCCCACCGCTACCTTCGGTGAGATGATCGCCCAGCAGACCCTCGACGTGAACGATGACGACGCCATCCAGGCCGCTCTGGACGAGCTGGTCGTCGGTGTCACCGCCGCTGTGGACTGATGAAACCGTCTGCGCTCTGCCGTCCTGACAGATAGCTGACTCACGGCCCGTATGCACTCGCCGTGCATACGGGCTTTTCTTCCTCTGTAGCATTGATTGAAAGATAGGGCAAGGAGGTAATCCATGAACAAACTCAAGTCCGGCGTCAGCGCCGTTGGCCGGTTCTTCGGGGACTTCGGCCACGCGGTGGCGGACGGCGACATCTTCGTCAAGCTCTCCCTGGTCTGGTTCGGCGCCGGTTATCTGGGCCGGAAGCAATATATCAAGGCCATTATCATGACCGCCCTGGAGGCGCTGATCATCGCCTATACCGTTCTGGTGGGCATCCCCTATATCTCTGACTTTGGCACCCTGGGCACCGTCCAGCAGGAGTCCGTGTTCAACCCGGTGACCATGCAGAACGAGTTCAACGACTATGACAACTCGTTCATGATCCTGCTCTTCTCCGTCATCACCCTAGTCGTCTGGGCGTTTACCATCTACATCTGGATGTACAATGTCAAAAACGTCTACCGTCTCCAGAAGGATCAGGAGCACGGAAAGCATGTCAACAACTTCCGGGAGGACCTGAACGACTACATCAATCAGAAGTTCTACATCGTCCTCCTGGCGCTCCCCATTGCGGGTGTGGTGATTTTTACCGTCGTGCCGCTGATCATTATGATCTTTGTGGCCTTCACTAACTACGACCAAAACCACATGCCTCCCAGCGCCCTGTTCGACTGGGTGGGCCTGGATAACTTTATCAACCTGTTCGGCGGCGGCGGTATGACCGTGTCCTTCGGCTATGCTTTCATCCGCGTCCTGGGCTGGACCTTGGTGTGGTCCTTCTTCGCCACCCTGACCACCTACTTCGGCGGCATCCTCATGGCCCTGCTGGTCAACGGCAAGACCACCATGTGGAAGCCCATGTGGCGGGTGCTGTTCATGATCACCATTGCCGTACCCCAGTTCGTCTCCCTGCTGCTGGTGCGGAACTTCTTTGCCGACAACGGCATTATGAACACCATCCTGCAGAACATCGGCCTGACCGGGTTCCTCCAGGACATTGGACTGATCTCCAGCAACTACATACCCTTCCTGACGGCGCCAGGGTGGGCCCATGTGATGATTATCATCATCAACATCTGGATCGGCGTACCCTACCAGATGCTCATCGCCAACGGCGTGCTGATGAACATTCCCTCCGAGCAGCTGGAGAGCGCCGCCATCGACGGCGCCAACTCCTGGCAGACCTTCTGGAACATCACCATGCCCTACGTGTTCAGCGTCACAGGACCCGCTCTGGTGACCGATTTTGTCAAGAACATCAACAACTTCAACGTGATCTATCTGCTCACATCCAACTTCTACACCACTACCAACCAGGCCATGGCCAACTCCCAGGCAAAGGAGACTGACCTGCTGGTGACCTGGCTGTTCACGCTGACCCAGGACTACTACAACTACAAGATGGCCGCCACCATCGGCATCGTCATCTTCGTCATCTGCGCTGTCTTCACACTGGTGGCCTTTAACAGGGTAGTGGCCCGCACCGGAGAGGGGGATTTTGCGTAATGAAACGGAAATACGTCAATATCGTCGTCAAGCAGGTGGTTCTGGCTGTGCTGGCCCTCATCTGGCTGGTCCCTATCATCTGGCTGGTCGTCACCTCCTTCAGCGCCTACAATGGGCGCAACACCTCCACCTTCTTCCCCTCGGAGTGGAGCCTGACCCAGTATGAGAAGCTGCTCACCGGCGCGGACACTGTGGCCAACTTCCCGGCGTGGTTCATGAACACGCTGATCATCGCCATTGCGACCTGCGTCATCTCCACCCTGTTTGTGCTCATGGTGGCCTATGCCTTCGCCTGCATGGACTTCCGGGGCAGCAAGGGACTGCAGAACCTGTCCGTCATCGTCAACCTGTTCCCCGGCGTTCTGTCCATGATCGCCGTCTACTTCGTCCTGAAATCGGTGGGCCTGACCAACAGCCATCTGGGCCTGATCCTGGTCTACTCCGGCTCCTCCGGTCTGGGCTACCTGATCGCCAAGGGCTTCTTCGGGACGGTGCCCAAGGCGCTCCAGGAGGCCGCCAAGCTGGACGGCGCCAGCGAGGCCCGGTGCTTCCTCCAGGTGGTGCTGCCCATGAGCCGCCCCATCATCGTCTACACCATTATCAGCTCCTTCCTGGTGCCCTGGATGGACTTCGTCTACGCAAAGATGATCCTGAACGCGGGCGTGTCCTCCCAGTGGACCGTGGCCATCGGCCTGTATAATATGCTGGACAAGAGCCTGATCAACACCTATTTCGGCCAGTTCTGCGCCGGCGGCGTGCTGATCTCCATCCCCATCTCTATTCTGTACATCATTATGCAGAAATTCTACGTCGAAGGTGTTACCGGAGGCGCTGTCAAGGGCTAAGCCTTTGCGCTGGCCAGGGACTGCCCCGCTGCTTCCCTGCGGTGGGGCAGTCCGTCTGCCGGGGAAGGCGGGAAGCTGTCCGCCCTCCCGGGTGCAGAACCAGAGAACCTGAAATGAATCGGAAAGGAATTGGAGCTTATGAGCCAATTTGTGGTCAACATCATCCACCGGCCGGAGATGGTGCCGGAATACGCGGAGAAGGTCACCGGCCACGGCAAGGCCGAGGACCTGGGCCGGAAGGCGCTGCTGACCGAGAGCCTGGACATCTTCAAGACCCAGCAGCAGCTGGCCCATGAGAACGGGCTGAAAACCACCATTCAGATGACCTACGCCAGCCTGTTCAACGACGAGGCGGTGGAGCTCGCCAAAGAGGATCACGCCAAATACGGCGACGAGATCGCACTGAGCCTGCTGGGGCTGCCCTGCAAGGAGTTCCGGGAGAAGTACCAGACCAAGGACTTCTGCATCTGGATGTTCTCCATGGAGGACAAGAAGGCCATCGTCACTGATGTCTTTGAGAAGTTCCACGAGCGCTTTGGCTTCTACCCGGAGTCCACCGGCTCCTACTACATGGACGCCGACCTGATTAACTTCATCAAGGAGAAATACCCCTCTGTCAAGTGCGCCGTGGCCACCTGCTGGGAGGAGGGCCCCAAGGCCTACCATACCTGCAACAACAGCTGGTACACCTTTATGGACGGCGGCCCCTGGGCGCCCTGGATCCCCTCCAAGGTCAACACACACGCCCCCGCCGCCAACGAGGAGGAGGATTCCGGCATCGTGGCCATCCCCCACCTGAGCCGGGACCTGATCGCCTGCTACGACGGCAACGGCTCCAACTTTGGCACTCATCCCCAGAACGTCCTCCGGGGCATGATCTACGACACCGAGACCTGGGAGTACCCCTATCTCTACAACCTCATCGACCAGTACCGCTATCAGGAGAAGTTCAACAACGGCTACGCCTATAACATGATGTTCGTCGGCCCCGGCTGGATGAACAAGATGGGCCGGTGGGAGTCTCCCTACGAGCTGCTGAAAAAGAGCTACTCCGACGGCTGCGCCTATTATGGCAAGCTGAAAAAGGAGGGCAAGCTGCTGGACCTGACCATGAGCGAGTTTGCCGACTTCTACCGGGCAAAGAAGCATTACACCGAGCCGGAGTGCGCCCTGTGGCGGGACATCCTCTACGGCAGCGACAAGCAGCTCTTCTGGTACTGCGACCCCAATATGCGGGCCTGCGTCAACATGGACCAGGGCGGAGCCATCGTGGACCTGCGGCCCTATGCCGCCAAGCTCTACTGGCCGGTGGGCATCGGCACCCCCCACGTCACCGACGCCAGCTATCCCTTCCTCATTCAGGAGAAGTACCGGGCGGGCTACTTCACCCACTACGCCGGTGAGGGCACCATCCGCAGCGCCAAGCTGTGCCACAACGGGGAGGAGGTCGATCTGGCCCTCTGCCGCACCAAGGCCCACTTCTCCCAGGAGGGGAGCGACCGGGTGCTGACCCTGGACCCGGTGGAGGTGGTATTCTCCGACCTGACCGTGAAGCTCCAGACCGTCATCACCTTCCGGGAGGGGGACAGTTCCATCCGCATTGACCGCCACATCCTGGAGATGAGCGACCCGGAGGCGGAGGTAGACATCAACGAGTACATGGTGGGCTGCTACGGCACCACCGAGTACGCCGAGGACATGACCAGCCTGACCCTCTCCGCCGTGAAGGGGGAGGGGGCGGTGTCCCTGCCCTACGAGTACAAGTGCCGGGAGGTGTCCATCCCTGGGGCCGACCGGGTGTCCTGCACCCTGCCTCCCATCCAGACGAAGGTGTCTCTCCTGGGCGAGGGGCCGGAAAAGGCAGGCTACTTCAAGGAGGGCTATGCCTTCAGCCCCATGTTCACCCTGGGCTATACCGGAAAACTCTGTGAAAAGGAGGTCTTTACCACATGGCTCAAGCTGGAAAGGGCAAACTGAACTACCGCTGCCCCTCCTGCTTTATGCGGGATCTGGACATCGATATGTTCTACGACAGCGACAAGGGCGAATACTATTGTATCCGCTGCCAGTACACCGGCACGGAGGAGGACGTCCTGGCGAAGAACCAGCTGGCCCGGTTCCGCTACCGGGACATGATGAAGCGGTTCTCCATGGAGGACTTCGAGACCTTCGACAAGTGATGACAAAAAAATCAGGGCCAGCCTCTTGGGAGACTGGCCCTGCCCATGCGCCTGTGTGCGCTCATTACGACCAAAAAGGACTGATGAACCACATGACCAACTGGATTTCCGGCGTGGACCTCTCCACCCTGGCCGAGGTGGAACAGTGCGGCGGCGCCTTCCGGGACCGGGGGCGGGAGGCGGACGCCATGACCCTTCTCCGTGAGCGGGGGGCCAACCTGGTGCGGCTCCGGCTGTGGAACGACCCCTATTCCCCTCAGGGCGAACCCTACGGGGCGGGGACCTGCGACCTGAACTGCGTCCTCTCCCTGGCCCTCCGGGCGAAGGCACTGGGTATGGACTGGATGCTGGACCTTCATTACAGCGATTTCTGGGCGGACCCTGGCAAGCAGCGGCTCCCCAAGGCCTGGGTGGGCCTGGACGAAGACGGGCTTGTGGAGGCGGTGTATGCCTATACCGCTCAGGTGCTGACTGCCCTCCGGGACCGGGGCGCTACGCCCCAGTATGTGGCGGTGGGCAACGAGCTGACCTGCGGTCTGCTGTGGCCCCTGGGGCGGACGCCCCGATACAAGACCATCGCCCGGCTCCTCTCCGCCGGTATCCGCGCCGTGCGGGAGCAGGCCCCGGACGCCCTGGTGATGCTCCACCTAGACAACGGAGGAAATAACGAGCTGTACCGCTCCTGGTTCGACCACTACCGGCAGGAGGGCGGGGCCGACTTCGACCTGATCGGCCTGTCCTACTATCCCTTCTGGCACGGGACCATGGAGATGCTCCGGGCCAATCTCCACGACCTGGCGGACCGCTTCGGCAAGCCCCTGGTGGTGGCGGAGACCTCCACCGGATTCACCCTGGAGGACTACGCCCAATATGAGCGGCTCTCTCCGGAGTGCCGGAAGGGGATGGCGGCCACCCCAAAGCTGGCGGCGCACATCGACTACCCCATGACCCCGGAGGGACAGCGGGACTTTCTCCGGGACATCGTGGACACCGTCCGGCAGACGCCCCACGGCCTGGGCCGGGGCTTTATCTACTGGGAGCCCGCCTGGATCCCCGTCCCCGGCAGCCAGTGGGCCAACGACTGTGCCTTTTCC
>JAJBTD010000175.1 GCA_020861055.1 Clostridiales bacterium
GGCAGTCGTCTGCGTCGGTCTGTTTGCCGGAAGCTCCGACCTGTTCGGCCTCTCCGTCGAATGGGATGACGAGGATTTCAGTATTGAGAGCTTTTTTGGCGACTATGACTCCGATAACTACGACGATTATGGCGATTATTATGACGACGACTGGGGTTGGGACGACGACTTCGATGTGACCGTCCCCTACGGCGATGAGGACGAGGATGAGGACACAGACGACAGCGCTGCCGCCGACACCGGGACCACCGCTGCAGAGGACGAGCTGGAGCGGGCAGAGCTGGACGGCACTCTGACGTTGAACATCCAATCCTCTGAAGGGCTGGAGGCGCTGACCTATCAGGAGATCTACGCCAAGTGCCTGCCCTCCGTGGTCTCCATCACGGTCATCACCGCCGACGGGGCGGGCACCGGCACCGGCATCATCATGACGGCGGACGGCTATATCCTCACCTGCAACCATGTCATCGAGGACGGCATCACCTGCACCGTGACCACCTATGACGATCAGGTATACACCGCCCTGCTGGTGGGCGGGGATGCCCAGACCGATCTGGCTATCCTTAAAATCGAGGCGGAGGGGCTGACCCCCGCCGAATTTGGCGACTCCGACGAACTGACGGTGGGAGACGAGGCCCTGGCTATCGGCGACCCCCTGGGCACCACCCTCCGGGGCACCCTGACCAACGGCATTATTTCCGCCATCAACCGGAACGTGACGGTCAACGGCTACAGCATGACCCTGCTCCAGACCACCGCCGCCCTGAACTCTGGCAACTCCGGTGGGCCCCTCATCAACATCTACGGCCAGGTAGTGGGAGTCAACAATATGAAGATGAACTCCACCTCGGTCACAGTGGAGGGACTGGGCTTTGCCGTTCCCACCAGCGTGGTGAAGGAGATCGTCCCCACCCTGGCCACAGATGGGAAGATCAGCCGCCCGGTGCTGGGCATCACCTGCTACAGCATCAGCGAGGAGTATGTGGAATCCGGGGACTACCTCGCCTCTGGCTGCCTGGTGGCCTCGGTGAATGAGCTGTCGGACGCCTACGCCCAGGGGGTTCAGGTGGGCGACTATATCACCCAGATCAACGGCATGGACGTCGCCTCCGTGGACGACGTGAAAGCGGTCATTGAGACGCTGTCCATTGGGGACACGGTGGAGCTGACCATTCTCCGGCCCAACGAGGAGGGCACCGACATCGCCGAGGAACTGACCATCACGGTGGAGCTGGTGGACCAGGCCGACATCTCATAAGCCAGATACAGCGCATAAAGCACCGCCTGTCCGGGGATACTGAGGGTATCCTTCCGAGACAGGCGGTGTTGTTATGCGTATTCAGGATATCATGTCCAAAACGGTGGTCTCCATTACCCCGGAGGAGTCCGCCGCCCTGGCGGCCCGGCTGCTCACCCGACACAATCTGGGAATCCTCCCGGTGTGCAGTCAGAGCGGCAAATTAGAGGGGGTGGTCACAGACCGGGACATTATCACCCGGTGCCTGGCGGCCAGCGAGGACCCCTCCCGTGTGCCGGTACGGGACATTATGACCCGCGACCCGGAGACCCTCTCCCCTCAGGACAAGGGCGAGGACGCCCTGCGTCGGATGGCAAAGCGTCAGGTGCGGCGCATCCCCGTGGTGGAGGACGGCCAGGTGGTGGGGATGGTCTCCCTGGGCGACCTGGCCAAAAAAGGCCGCTATGAGGCGGAGGCGGCAAAGGCCCTGTGCGACATCTCCGCCAACGTCACCCGGCGGCGGCAGAAGTGAGTCCGTGTCACAGCTTGCCGGATTTCACCAGAGCATAGGTGCGCAGCACCCCGATCTGGGTCTTAGCGTCGGGGAGGCGATTGTCCAGAGCCATCTGATAGGCCTCCTCCAGAGGGATCTTCTCCACCTCCAGAAATTCGTCTTCGTCCAGGTCCATCTCAGTGGAGCCGGAGATGCGGCAGGCCCACAGGCGGAGGATCTCGGCACAGTAGCCCGGCGTGGGATAGACCTCTCCCAGAAAAACATAGCTGTCGGCGGTGGTGCCCGTCTCCTCCCGCTGCTCCCGCTTCATGGCCTCAAAGGGGTCCTCACCCTTCTCCAGCTTTCCGGCGGGCAACTCCAGGGTCTCGGCCATAAAGGGGTAGCGAAACTGGCGGACAAAGAGCAGCTCGTCCTGGTCAGTCAGGGCGGCAATGGTGACGCCGCCGGGATGCTCCACTACCTCCCGGGCGGCAGTCTTGCCGTCAGGGAGCAGGGCCTGATCCACCCGCAGATTGATGATGCGGCCCCTGAATTTGTACTCGAAGGAGAGTTGGGATTCGGTTAAGTTCATGGTGATGACCTCCTGGTGGAAATCTGAAATAATTTTACGCTCTCTCAAACGGAGAGCCAACGGGTTTTGCAGTTCTCCTTGGCTCCCCTGAAAGGGGAGCTGGCTGGCCGAAGGCCAGACTGAGGGGTGCGGCAAGCACTACCAAACTGCTGAAATCTCACGGCGAATTCGTACCACCTCCAAGCGAATTCGCCCGGTTGCCTATCTGGTCGAGGGTGCGTGCCGCACCCCTCCACCGCCTGGCGGCGGTCCCCCTCCCCTTTCAGGGGAGGCCTCACACCCCCGTCAAATCAAAGCTGGGGATATACCCGCTCTCCGCGGACTCCGGCTCCTGGGCAAAGCCCTCCAGGCCCAGATTTTCCATATAGGCGCGGAGAGAGCGGCTCTCCGCCTTTTTCAGTCGGCGGTTCAGTTCAGGAAACTCCTGGGGCACTCTGCCCCAGGGGAGGTACTGGCTCATGAGGGAGAACAGCACCGTGCCGGGGGGAAAGCTCTCCGCCACCCAGTCCATGACCGCGCGGGCGGCGGCGGCCTTGCCGGGGAGGATGAGGTGCCGGATGACCACCCCCCGTTTCAGCAGCCCGTCCTCTATGACGTAAGGCCCGGTCTGGCGCACCATCTCCCGGATGGCGGCCTGGGCAGTCTCCACATAATCTCCCGCCCCGGAGTACCGGAGGGCGTCGGCGTTGCCAGCGTATTTCAGGTCGGGGAGGTAGACGTCCACCTTCCCCTCCATGGCCCGGAGTGTCTCTACCCGCTCATAGCCTCCGGTGTTCCACACCACCGGGACTGGGAGCGGCCGCTCCAGCACCTGACGGACGACATGGGCGTAGTGGGTAGGGGTAACAAAGTTGATGTTATGAGCCCCCTGGGCGATGAGCTCCTCACAGATGGCCCGGACCCGCTCCACCGTCACCGGCTTGCCGAAGCCCTGGCGGCTTATCTCGTCGTTCTGACAAAAGACACACTGGAGGGGACAGCCGGAGAAAAAGACGGCCCCGGAGCCTTGCGTTCCGGAGATGGGCGGTTCCTCCCAGAAGTGGAGGGCGCCACGGGCCACCACCGGCAGCGCCGGCATATGGCAGAAGCCCTCTCCCTGGGTGTCCGTCCGCAACGCGTGGCAGCGCCGGGGGCAGAGGTCACAGATCATGCCGCTCCTCCGGCCCCAAATCGCCTGTCCGCCAGTGGCGGCGGCAGAGGCCGATATACTTATCGTTGGCTCCCAGCACCACCTGCTCCCCCTCCTTGAGCACCCGGCGGTGCTCGTCGAACCGGGCGTTGTAGGTGGCCTTTCGTCCGCACCAGCAGATGGTCTTGATCTCCTCGATGATGTCCGCCGAGGCCATCAGCGCCTGAGAGCCGGGGAACAGCTCCCCCTTGAAGTCGGTCCGCAGGCCGTAGCAGATCACCGGCACGTTCCACAGGTCTACCACCCGGGTCAGGTAGTCTACATCCTCATGGGAGAGGAACTGGGCCTCGTCCACGATAATACAGGCGTACCGGCGCACCTGCTCCTCCGGGAGCGCCAAAAATTCGTGAAAATAGATGCAGCTCCAGGCCAGACCGATCCGGGAGGCGACCACCCGCTGGCCGTCCCGCTGATCCAGGGCGGGCTTGACCATCAGGGCCTCCTGGCCCCGCTCCTCATAGTTGTAGCGCACCATCAGGGCGTTGGCCGTCTTGCTGGAGCCCATGACGCCGTATCGAAAGTAGAGCTTTGCCATTGGTTCGTCTCCTTTTTTGTGGGGTGGGGTGGAAATGAGGTCGAAAAGCGTGCTCCCCCTGGCTCCCTCTTGGAGGGAGCTGGCTGCCCAAAGGGCAGACTGAGGGAGGGCGGTAGGGGCTATCGTTCAGCAAAAGCCTCCGGCGAATTCGTACCAGCTCCCTGCGAATTCGCCGATAATGCCTATCTAGTCGTGGGTGCCTACTGCTCTCCCTTCGTCACGGCTTACGCCGTGCCACCTCCCTCAAGGAGGGAGGCAAGGGCCTGCTGCAACCCCTTAACTCCCTCAAGGAGGGAGCCAAGGGAACCTTTGAACGCCCTCACCCCTCCAGATACCGCTCCACCAGGGGCAGAAAGGCGGAAAAAGCGTTGGGCACCGGATAGATCTCCCTGAGGGCGGCGCTGTCCGCCCAGACCCAGCCGTCGGGGATGCGGTCGTTTTCCAGGGTCAGCCAGACCCCCCTCATCTGCCATTCGATGTGGGTGAAGATGTGTCGCCCTGTCCCGGCGTCCTCAGCATGAGAGACAGCTATGGGCCAGGGGGCGAAGCCCTCCTCCTCCAGGGTGTTGGGAAACTCCCACAGGGAGGCCAGCAATCCCCGCTCCGGTCTGCGCCGGAGGGCAATCTTCCCCTGATAGCGGATGAGCCAGACGGTACGCCGCTCCACCCGTCGGGCTTTTTTTGCCGCCTTGACCGGCAGCTGACTCACGGCGCCCTCCCGGTTGGCCCGGCACAGTCCGGCCAGGGGACACCGGTCGCACAGGGGCGCGCCGTTGGGCAGGCAGACCAGGGCACCCAGCTCCATGAGTGACTGGTTGAATTGGCCGGGGGCATAGACCGGGATGATTTCGCCAATCGTCTCCCGGATAGCCGCCCTGGTCTCCGGACGACCGATGTCCGAATCGTCTCCCGTCAGCCGGGTCACTACCCGGAGTACATTGCCGTCCACAGCGGGGACAGGCTGACCAAAGGCGATGGAGGCGATGGCTCCGGCGGTGTACTCTCCCACCCCGGAGAGGGAGAGAATGTCCTCATAGCAGGAGGGGAATACGCCGCCGTATTGGGTCATGATCTGCCGGGCGGCCTTTTGCAGGTTCCTCGCCCGGTTGTAATAGCCCAGACCCTGCCACAGCTTCAACAGCTGCTGTTCGTCTCCGGCGGCCAGAGCCTCCACCGTGGGGAATACCTCCATGAATCGCTGAAAGTAGTCCAACACCGCCGCTACACGGGTCTGCTGGAGCATGATCTCCGAGACCCAGACCTTGTAGGGCTGAGGGTCGCTCCGCCAGGGGAGAATGCGGGCGTTGTCCCGGAACCACTCCAGCAGGGGGAAAACGGTCTCGCTCAACTGTGCCTGGCGCTCCATCGGTTTCCCTCCCTCCTGTCTGCCCCTATTATATCCGTATCCGGGGTCGATTGCAAACACTTTCCCCCATTTGCCATTTCCTCCATCTCCTGCTATACTAAGGGCAGAACTTTGACGCTTGGGAGGCCGCTCTATGGAAGTGCTGATTATCGAGGACGAACGGCTCATCGCCCAGACCATCGCCGACCTGCTGGAGACCCAGGGGGACCGGGGCACCATCGCCCTGGACGGCCCCACCGGCCTTCGGGCGGGGCTGGAGCGGCCCTGGGACGCCATCATTTTGGACGTGATGCTGCCGGGAATGGACGGCTTTCAGGTCCTACGGGAGCTGCGGGGCCGGGGAGTGCGCACCCCAGTGCTCATGCTCACCGCCCGGACCCAGCTGGACGACCGGGTGACCGGGCTGGACAGCGGGGCGGACTACTACCTCACCAAGCCCTTTGAGGCGAAGGAGCTGCTGGCCTGTGTGCGGATGCTCACCCGCCGCCGGGAAAAGGCCGCTCCCGCGGTGCTGACCTTTGGCGACCTGCGGCTGGAGCTGTCCTCCTGTCTGCTCTGCTGCGGGGAGCGATCTGTGCGGCTGAGCCGGAAGGAGTTTGAAATCATGGGCCTGCTGCTGGAGCGGCAGGGGCAGAACGTCTCCAAGGACGCCATTCTGCAAAAGGTCTGGGGTGCCGGTGAGAGCGCCGACGGAGGCAGCGTGGAGGTCTATATCTCCTTCCTGCGGAAAAAGCTACAGCACCTGGGGAGCCGCTGCGCCATCCGCACCCAGCGCACCCAGGGCTACCGTCTGGAGGTGGAGGCATGATCAAACGGCTGCGGCGCAAGTTTATCCTCATTATCATGCTGCTGGTGGGGGCCATGCTGGCCGCCGCCTGTCTGGGCTTTCTCGTCACCATGAAGGGCAGTCTGGAGCAGGCCAGCGTCTCCGTCCTGGAGCGGGTCATCTGGGAGGATGAGACGCCCGCCTGGTCGGTGGAGGAAAACGATGTCACCGTCTCTCTTCCCTACTTCACCGTGACCGTCATTCCCAACGGCAGCGCCGCCATTATCACCTCCAGCCAGTTTTACAGTCTGGATGATTCGGAGAGCCTGCTGGGAGCCATCAACGCCGCCTTGGAGCAGGAGGACAGCATGGGGCTGCTGGAGGACTACGGCCTGCGGTATCTCCGGGAGGCCACCCAGTACGGCTGGCGGCTGGCCTTTGTAGACATCTCCTATGAGCAGAGTATGTTGGGCCAGGCGGCAGTAAATACATTGCTGGTGGGTCTGGCAGCGCTGACAGTGCTGTTCGTCATCAGCGTTTTTTTGGCCCGCTGGGCGGTCCGCCCGGTGGAGCGCTCCTGGGCGCAGCAGCGGCAGTTTGTGGCCGACGCCTCCCATGAGCTGAAAACCCCTCTGACGGTGATCCTCTCCAACACCGACCTGTTGGAAGAGGAGGAGCTGTCCGACCAGGCCCGGCACTGGACGGAGAACATCCACACCGGCGGAGCGCAGATGCGGGAGCTGGTGGAGCAGCTGCTTCTGTTGGCCCGAAGCGACAGCGACCAGGGACAGCCTGTGAACGTCCAGCCGGTAGACCTGTCCGACCTGGCAGAGACGGCGGCCCTCATGTTCGAGCCGGTGGCCTTCGAGGCGGGCAAGCTGCTGGCACAGGAGATTCAAGGGGAGATCATCGTGGAGGGCGACCCCTCCCGGCTGAAGCGTCTGTTGGATATCCTGCTGGACAACGCCGTAAAGTACGCCGCCCCCGGCGGGCAGATCCGCCTCTCCCTGAGGTCAGAGGGGAGGCGGGCGCTGCTGACCGTCTCCGATCAGGGGACGCCGTTGGAGAAGGAGGAGCTGGAGCGCATCTTCCAGCGGTTCTACCGGGCGGACGAGGCCCGAAGCACTCAGGGCTTTGGCCTGGGGCTCTCCATCGCCCAGAGCATCGCCCAGGAGCACCACGGCAGGCTGTGGGCAGAATCCGACCCGGAGGGGTGGAACCATTTTTACTGCTCTCTGCCTCTGGCATAGAGAAAGGGCCGAAATAACGCCATAAAGTGCAGGAACCCCCACGTCATCCGCCGCAGGCGGCGAATGACGTGAGGGTTCCATTTATTCTGATATTCTGCCGCAAAACAGGCCGCTTACACGATGCGCACCCGGATGACCGGCTCCATGGCATTGAGCTTGGCCCGGACGTCGTCCCCCACCGGGGCGTCGATGTCCACCATGGTATAGGCGTACTCTCCACGGGACTTGTTGGTCATGTTCTCCACGTTGATGCCCAGCTCGCCGAAGCTGGCGGCGATGCCCGCCAGGACGGAGTGGACGTTGCGGTGGATGATGCACACCCGGCAGACCCCGCTCCGGGGCATGGATACGGCGGGGAGGTTCACCGAGTTGGTGATGTTGCCGTTGACCAGATAATCCTTGATCTCGTCGGCGGCCATGACGGCGCAGTTCTCCTCGCTCTCCGGGGTGGAGGCCCCCAGATGGGGGGTGCAGATCACATTCCGGGTCTGGGCCAGGCGGTTGTTGGGGAAGTCGGTGACATACCGGGCCACCTTGCCGGACTCCAGAGCGGGGATAATGGCGTCGTCCTCCACCAGACCGCCCCGGGCAAAGTTGATGATGCGCACCCCGTCTTTCATCAGGTCGATGGCGGCGGCATTCACCGTGTTGGCCGTCTCCTTGTTGTAGGGGAGATGGAGGGTGATATAGTCCGAGGTGCGGAACACATCCTCCAGTTGGGTGGTGTGCTGCACATGGCTGTCCAGCAGCAGGGCGGCGTGGACGGTGAGGAAGGGGTCATAGCCAATGACCTTCATCCCCAGGGCGACGGCAGCGTTGGCCACCTTGGCCCCGATGGCCCCCAGGCCGATGATGCCCAGGGTCTTGCCCTGGATCTCCGGGCCGGCAAAGGCGGACTTGCCCTTTTCCACCACGGTGGTCACGTCCACCCCCTCCAGCACCCGGTTGTTCACCCACTGGCTGCCGCCGAAGATGTCACGGGAGGAGTAGAGCAGAGCGGCCACCACCAGCTCCTTCACCGCATTGGCGTTGGCGCCGGGGGTGTTAAAGACCACGATGCCCTGCTGGGTACACTTGTCGATGGGGATATTGTTCACCCCGGCGCCCGCACGGGCGATGGCCCGCAGCTCCGGGGGGAAGGCCACGTCATGGAGGCTGGCGGAACGGACCAGCACGCCCTCATAATGCTCCAGCTCAGGGCCGACCTGGAAGGAATCCGCCGGCAGCTCGTCCAGACCCGCCTGAGCAATCTTGTTCATCGTCTTGACACGAAACATGGTAACTCTACTCCTTTCGCCCGGAAGACCCGGACGCACGTTGATTCTCGTGAATATTATAACGATTGCCCCCGTTTTTTTCAATTCGTCACTGTACTAAAGAATGTTCCCCCCATTTCCCGCTTCCTGTCACTTTTGCTCAAGGAGAACGCCTTTTTGTGGGGGAGTCTGACAAATTGTTTGATGTTTCGGGGTGTAGAAACCCTTTGCCTCCCTCCGTGAGGGAGGTGGCACGGCGTAAGCCGTGACGGAGGGAGAGCAGCAGGCATCCACGACAAGATAAGTACTATCGGCGAATTCGTTGGAAAGTTGGTACGAACTCGCCGAAGGGTTTTTAGTGTTTCGACAGCCCCTACCGCACTCCCTCAGTCAGCTTCGCTGACAGTTCTACCGCCTACGGCGGCACTTCGCCTCAAAGAGGGAGCCAAGAGTGGTTTGCGCAGGCCAAAGCCACCCATAATTTTCCCTCCCTCCTTGAAAGGGTAGTGTCAAATCCTACCCGTTTTTTAGTGCCTAAATCCTATAGAAGCCTTGATTTTATGGGAGATTTGCAATAAAAAGAGCAATGACCTCCCTTTTTCTGG
>JAJBTD010000134.1 GCA_020861055.1 Clostridiales bacterium
TAGCTGCTGTAAATTCAGAGCGGCCGCCCAGCAAGAAAATCCCTTTCAGTTTTTCCGACCGCTCCAGCTCCGCAGCAAAGGCAAGTTCGTCCTGTTCCCGTTTGATCTGCCGGAGGCAGACGCCGTAGCCGCGCGTCTCCAGCTCTGATTCAATGGCTTCCAAAATCGGCGTATGGAATGGATTCCCGCTCCCACAGGTAATCACACCGATGGTGTTGCGCTGGGGCCGCACCAGATTTCTGGCCGCACTGTTGGGGATAAAATGCTGCTCCTCCACCACAGCCAGGACCTGTGCCCGGATCGGCGCACTGACATCGGGGTGATTATTTAGGACACGGGATACCGTGCTGACGGAAACGCCCGCCATCCGCGCAATATCCTTGATCGTCATGTCACCTCATCCTTCCCGGTCAGTCTGTTTGCTTGGGGATCGCCAACCCAAATGATGGTACTCCTTCTCCGCCGGGGCAAACGCTGCGGTGCACACCTCTCCTGCGGCTTTCCCACAGAAACTGCGGCGATTTCCCTGACTCCTCCTGCTTCCTTTGCTTTTATTTAGTTTAGCGTATAACGGGCTAAAAGTCAATCCTATTTTTGGCAATTTATACCCCTTTTTCCATACTTTTTGAGATTTGCCCTTTTTTTCGATGCAGAAAATCATTGGTTTGCGCTCTGCCTTCGAAGAGGCGGCAGAAGCGGCCGATTCTGTCCATACTGCGTCAGGGGAAGAAATATAAGAAATCAGGAGCCCTCCTGCGAAAAAGGGCTCCTGATTTTATGGGGGATAAGGGACTCGAACCCTCACGGATTGCTCCACGAGAACCTAAATCTCGCATGTCTGCCAATTCCATCAATCCCCCGGAAACAAACGTATTTTATCACAGAGGAAATTTGATGTCAACGCGGAGTGAGAAACGGTTTTTTATCTTCACTTTCACACATTTACACGCTGACACTCTAAATCACGAAAAAACTCGATGCGCAACCGGTTGACAAAAGTCCACCTGCGGTTTATAATTATCTCACAGCATGAGATTTCAGATGATGGGGTATGCTGTCACGAGGTGATGCCCATGGATGCCCAGACGCGGGCTGAAGAGTTGATCCAGATGGTGACCCAGTCCATGCACGCAATGGTACAGGCACACGCAGAACAGGTTACCCGGGGAGAGGGAGCGCTGCTCAGCTACCTGGCCACCAAACATGACGGCGCCAGCGCCGGGGAGCTGCGAGAGGCCCTGGAGGTAGGCTCCGGACGGGTTTCCAATGCGCTGAAAAATCTGGAAAACAAAGGGCTGGTTATGCGAGTGCCTTCCGCCAGAGATGGACGGGTGGTTCTGGTCTACCTGACAGAGCAGGGCCGCACTGTAATTACAGCCAAATATGAACGACTCCTTCGGCGGGTGAGTGAGCTGCTGGAGGACATAGGAGAAGATGACTCTGCTGAGCTTCTGCGACTGACGAGAAAAGTGATCGATCAATCCCAAAAACAGCGGGAGGAGTCTGTCGACTCTTTCCGGGAACCGCGCTGTTCCCAGTCAGGAGGCATCAATGACAGGTAAACGAGATTATTCAGAGATCACCCCCCAGATCCAGGCGTTGTCCGAGTTGTGCGCCGAAGATTGTGTGATCGACAAGCAGCTTTATATCGACAATAAGGTAAACCGGGGCCTGCGTGATCTCAATGGCAAGGGCGTGCTCACCGGGTTGACCA
The DNA here is from genome assembly GCA_020861055.1 of Clostridiales bacterium. Classification (GTDB taxonomy): domain Bacteria; phylum Bacillota; class Clostridia; order Oscillospirales; family Oscillospiraceae; genus Onthomonas. The sequence continues at coordinate 1,715 of JAJBTD010000134.1, forward strand.
AAATCTCGGAGATCCAGGCCCGCACGCCGGACGATCAGCCCTGCGACGGTACCCTGTACTACCAGGGCTACAACGTAGAGACGTTGGTGAAGGGCTTCCTGTCCGACGGTCGGTATGGCTTTGAGGAGATCACCTATCTGCTTCTCTTTGGGGCGTTGCCCAACGCCAGGGAGCTGGAGGAGTTTCGTACACTGCTGGCCAGCTACCGCTCCCTGCCCAACTCCTTTGTCCGGGATATTATTATGAAGGCACCCAGCACCGATATTATGAACTCCATGGCCCGGAGTGTGCTGACCCTGTATTCCTATGACAACAGACCGGACGACACCTCTCTCCCCAACGTCCTGCGCCAGTGCCTTCAGCTCATCGCCATGTTCCCCCAGCTGGCCCTGTACGGCTATCAGGCCTATGACTACTATCGGAATGACAGTTCTTATTTCTTCATCCATGATCCGGTGCCGGAGCTGTCCACGGCGGAAAATATCCTCTGTATGCTCCGACCCGATTCCAGCTATACCCAGACCGAGGCCCGGGTGCTGGACATGGCGCTGGTCATCCATGCCGAGCATGGCGGCGGCAATAACTCCTCCTTCACTACCCATGTGGTCACCTCATCCGGCACCGACACCTATTCCGCTATCGCAGCGGCGCTGGGGTCCCTGAAGGGGCCCAAGCATGGCGGCGCCAATATCAAGGTCTGCCATATGTTTGACGAGATCAAGCGTGAAGTGCGGGACTGGTCCGATGAGGACGAGATCCGGGCTTACCTGACTAAGATCCTCCAGGGGGAGGCATTTGACCATTCCGGTCTGATTTATGGCGTGGGTCATGCCATCTACTCCAAGTCCGACCCCCGCGCCCGTATTTTCAAGGGATTTGTCCATATGCTGGCCACAGAGAAGGGGAGAGAGGAGGAGTACCAGCTCTATGCCGATGTGGAGCGTCTGGCCCCGGAGGTCATCAGCGGCAGCCGGAAGATGTACAAGGGCGTCAGCGCCAATGTGGACTTCTATTCCGGATTTGTCTATCAGATGCTGGGCATCCCGGAGGAGCTGTTTACCCCCATCTTTGCGGTGGCCCGCATCTCCGGCTGGAGCGCACACCGCCTGGATGAACTGATCAACGGCAACCGCATCATTCGTCCGGCCTATAAGGCTATCCGTCCCAGGAGGGAGTATGTGCCCATGAAGGAACGGGAATAATACAGCTTACCAGCGTTTCCTGAAAGAATCAAAGGCCCCACCAGAGTTCAGAACACTCTGATGGGGCCTTGTTGTCGGCAATTACGATTCTTTTTTCCGGAATACAAAGAACCGCTGGCCGCAGTAATTCAACGCCACGAAAATGCACATTCCTGCCAGCATTGCAATATTGTCCTGCAGGGTGGTTTCCAGACCGGAGAACAGGTACCGGATCAGCGGCTGGGCTGCACCGTAGGCTACCAGGTAGCAGACGGTGATGTTGACCACAAAGCGCAGGATGCTCTTGGGGGGAGTTGTCCTTGCTCTGGAAGGTGAAGTGCTTGTTGAGAAAGTAGCTGAGAATACTGCCAAAGATATAGTTGGACGCCGAGGACACCCAGTAGCTCAGGTGGAATACGTTGTAGAACACAAACATGATGGCTGTGCCAAACAGGGTGTTGGCGATGCCTACCAGAATGAACTTCCAGAAGGTCTTGTCAAAAAATTTGGCGAGAAACTGTTTCATTGCTTTGTCTCCTCACCGCAGGTTTTGCTGATAATATACAGGGGGGCGGTTCTTTACCTCTTCGAAAATCCGTGCAATATAATACCCTACGATTCCAATGCTGATCATAATAATACTGCTGGAAAACAGTTGGAGGATGATGACCGTCGTAAACCCACCCAGGGCCATACCAAGGATCTTTTGCACCAGAGATACGATACCCATCACGACGGAAACCACCAGCATCAGAACACCCAAAAAGGTGACGATCTGCATGGGTGCAGTGGAGAATGAGGCGATGTTGCGCACAGCGTATTTCACCAGGGAGGCAGTGGACCACTTGGACTCTCCCTCCATTCGCTCCTGCACATCAAAGGAGACAGTGGTGGTTTTGAAGCCCACCCAGGAGGACAGCGCCCGGAAAAAGGCATTCTTCTCCCGCATATGGGTGATGACATCTACCGCTTTCCGGTCCAGCAGCTTGAAATCGGAGGCGTTTTCCATGTCGAAGCCGGTGGCCGAGCTGATGAGGGAATAAAAGCTGTGGGCAGCGAAGCGGTGCAGGCCGCTCTCACTGCCGCGGCTGCTTTTGACTCCCTCCACCACCTCGTATCCCTCTTCCCAGAGATGATACATTTCAATGATTTTTTCAGGAGGATGCTGCAGGTCGCAATCGATGACCACACAACAATCTCCTACAGCTTCCGACAAACCTGCCATGATAGCGGCCTCCTTGCCGAAGTTGCGTGAGAAATGGACGCCATGAATGCACTGGGAGGGGATTGTAGCAGCATGTTCAATTTCCTCCCAGGTGCGGTCATTGGAGCCGTCATCCACGAACAGCAGCTCAAAGGAGATACCCGCATCCTGAAGCAGGCTGCTGATGGTACGTGCAGTAATGGGCACCATTTTTTCCTCGTTATAGCTGGGAATGACCACAGATAAAGTTGCCATTTTTTACACTTCTTTCTCATGCAGCGCCTTTTTGGCGCGTTTTTTCTGGTACAGGGAACCCCCAACCGCCGCCAACAGGATGGCGGTGGATACAGCGCTGACGATCAGGCCGATCTGCTTGCCAGGCGTATGGTAGACCAGCTGAATTTCATGATCTCCCGCTTCCAGGTAGAGGGCCATGTACATGGTATTGGCCTGGAGGAGCTCCTGCTCCTCGCCATCCACATAGGCCGTCCAGCCGCTGGTGTAGGGGATGGTCAGCAACAGATACTTGTCGCTGTCCAGGCTGATCGTCCCGGTGACCTCGTTGGTGGCCTCAACACTGTTCTCATGGAAATCCACGTTCTCAAGCGTGTCCTCCGCCAGAGCGGCCACCTGGTCCGCGTAGTTGTCCATGGGCTGGCACAGAACATCCAGCGAGTCGAAGGTGTAGACGCCGGTGGTGGGGAAGGTCAGAATTATATACACCCTGGCGTTTTCGTCATACCCCAGATTGACCATAAATTCGTCTATATCACCGTACCAGGTATATTTGGGTGTGGAGTATGTCAGGGTGGAGGAGACCGCCGCGCTTTCTGTGTCGGTGCCCTTTACCGTTATCGTCAAAGATGTTGGTTCCACCCAATATTTTTCGGAATATAGCACGTTATTTTGCTCGTAAACCGATAATGCCTCCCACACCTCGTCGGTGTACAGCTCACGGGGAGAGAAGCCGGAATAGCTCAGACCGGTGAGATACAGGTAGGTCTCCGCATTTTCAACGCCGTCAAAGGTCAGGGTCAGAGTGGCGTTGCTCTTGGTCACGGTGATGCAGTTGCCGTCCACGGTGATGCCGGAATCCTCCGACGGCTCCTCGATCTGGTACTCCACAGAGCTGCCGGTCAGGGCGACCTCTGCCTCAGCTCCCTCCGGGTCGTCGGAATCGATAACGCAGCCCTGCATCATGGCCTCCTGCTTTTCCAGAGGGGTCATGGCCTCATAATCTTCACGGGAGATATAGCCGTCGTAGGTGTAGCCGAAGGGCAGGAAGTAGTCGTTTTCCCACAGGGTATAAACTGTGTCGGCGGTATCGACCTCCTCTCCGTTGACGTCGTACTTGCCCAGACAGGTATAGCCGTCCTGTACATAGTACTTTACATTTGCCAAAGTGGAAAGGAAGGCCCTGGAATCTAAGGTTTTGTACAAATATGTAGTAGTATTGTCTGTAAACGCAAATTCCTGGCGGAAGGTCGCAATGCTGCTCGCGGACAGGCTCCAATAGTACTGGGTGTTGCTCAAGCCGCTGTACAAGGAGCCGTTCCAGGTGGTGGAGGTACCGGAATAGCGGAAAAACTCATCCGTATCTGCAGAAACCGTTTCCACTGCCGCAGCCTCAGATTTCTGTAACCCACTGAGGGTTTCTGTGGAGTCAATAAAGTAACTAACGTAGTTTTTAGCTCTGGGCGAGAACAGGAACAGAGCGTTTCCGCAAATGCTGGCCAGGACACAAAACGTCAGAGCGAGTTGTGCCCAGCGAACACCGAACCGCTCCGTGACTGCCGGTATCAGCATCAGGGAGAAGAACAGCATAGCCAGCGCAAAGCAGACCGCAATGGTGCGGGCCTTGACCAACAGGATGCAGAGCAGGAAGTAGATTCCCAGACACAGCGCCAACCTCCACTTGTCCTTTGCGGACAGCTCAAACAGTGCCCGCCACTTCAGGACGAGGATATAGGCCACCAGAAAGCTGTAGCCCCAGACCCAGCGGTTGCTCACATAGGAGAAGCCGTTCATAATGCTGCCAGCGGCTGGGATTAGCGTCATGACAGACAGGACAATAAATGCGACCTTGACATCCCTGTGTGATTTTTGGAGAAATAGAAGGAATACTGTGATGAGAGCAACGGCCGCATAGCCCATAACGAGCCAATCATGATAGGATGATGCTGAGAGAAACCCCCCAAGATTGCTTTCATAGGTGCCAATATCGTAGAGAGAATCATACACATAGCCGCTTTCTGAGCGGGTGTCCCCCAGGAACAGCACGATCACCGGCAACAGAACGACTGCGCTCATACAGGTGCCGAGAAGAGCGCTGGCAGTAATCTTGCCCAGTTTTTTCAAAGCGGCAACCCGCTCCTCCCAATGGTAGAGAACGATGAGCCGCCAGAGCACATAGAGGGCTGTCAGGATGGCGATCATGTAGAAGAAATAGAAATTGCTGATGGCGGAGATAAAGACCATGACGATGAACAGCCACGGCTTTTTCCCGTCCAGTATTTTCTCTACGCCAATGAGGATCAGCGGGAAATAAATCATGGGGTTAATGAAGTAGGGGTGTCGAACGCTGGCAATGAGGGCGTAACCGCAGAACACATAGGCAAATGCTCCTGCTAGCACAGATGCCTTGGAAAAAAGCTCCGATTGACCGGCATTCCGGACCTGATCCTCCTTATAAAAGCAAAACAAGCTGAATGTCACGCCAGACAGGTACAGGCGGACCAAAACAAGGGCATTGTAAAAACCTGCGATGTATTTGGTAGGCACGAACACACAGAAAACCGTCAGCGGGTCGCCGATGACATAGTAGTGGAGGGTAGTGAGGATGTCCGAGCCGTATCCGATACTGAAGCTGAATGCAGGGATCTCCAGCCGGTGCTCCGTGAGCAGGGTGCGCACGATGCTGCGCAGCCACTGAGCATAGTAAACCATAGCTCTGTAGTGCTGCTTCCATCCGTCGCTTTGCCAGATAAAGGATTTCCCGTTGACGAAAAACACCCCAAACACGGCGAGCACCATGACGGCAAAAATCATGGTGTAGTAGGCAAAATACCTTTTTCGACTGAATCTCTCAGGCAGCAGCCGATTGCCCCATTTATGAAGAACGCTGGTTCCTGGTTTCAACTGTGGTCACTCCCTTTTGTAAATGTGTACCTTTACAAATTTCTTCTCTCGAAAACGAACCAATTTATTATATCAACAGAGCATCCGCTTTGCAATGTTTTTTCAAACAAAATTCAAATTAAAACACGAGGCGTAAGACGAAAATGAGTTGACTTGCAAAGGTACGCTTGTCCAAATTTTTGTGAGGCAAAGAAAAAAACCCGTCAGGAGCGGACGCATCCTGACGGGGGTACAGGAGAACCTGACCGGACCATCACCCTATGCCCGGAAAAGGCACAGAATCAGCCCGTAAATTACGCTGGAGCCGATGCCGAAGACAAGCACCGGGCCGGCGATCTGGAACATCTTAGCCGCCATGCCGGTGACATATCCCTCTGCCTTGTAGTCCATGGCCGGAGAGACGATGGAGTTGGCAAAGCCGGTCACGGGTACCAGGGTGCCCGCCCCGGCGTGTTTGGCCAGCTTATCATAGAGCTTTAACCCGGTGAACAGGGCCGACAGGAAGATGAGGGTAATGCTGACCCAGGCGCCGGCGTCCCGCTGGGAAGCCCCCATGACCGTATACAGCTCGGTCAGAAGCTGCCCAACGACGCAGATGCCGCCGCCTACGCAGAAGGCCATCCCGTAATCCTTTGCCTGAGGAGAGGTTTTGGACATCCCATTGACCATCTCTCCATAGGCCTGATTCGTCATATTCATATACACACCGCCTTTCCTGGACAGTATGCCCCGCTCTTGTAAAAAAATGCGCCTGACGCCAGGTTGTCAGGCGCATTTTGACAGAGTGGCGGCTATAGCGCGCTCTTTATTATGAAAAGAGGTCAGGCCCTTCCGATGGCGCAGCCGGGGCGAAAGGCGGAGCCGACAGCCGTTTCCAGTCCTTCCGCCGTGGCCGGGGGGAAGAACTCGCTGACAGGGAAATCCACCCGCTGGAACAGGGTGCATGGATCGTCCTCGCTGGGGCCGTCGCATTGGCATTCCTTATCCGGCATACAGTAGTCGTAAATGGGGACGAGAAGTTGGGAATCCCGCTCCATGCGAAGAATGGAGAACTGGCCCAGTGTCAAAAGAAGCTGACGGCTGTTATCGTTGGATGTGGCCAGTTTTTCATCGAACAGCCTCTGAATCGCAGGGGGGATATCCGGCGACACAGCGCTCTCCCCAGTACACTCACAGGGGCAGCCCGACGGCTCAGGGTTATACAGCCGTACGCTGAGTACGATAGGGTCTACGGCCTCCACGACCGCAGTGGGAAGCTTGTTGGCATAGGAGAGCGACTGCGCGTCGGAGACGCTCTGAACGGAGGTGAAGGTTTTGGCGGCGCTCTGACTTCCGAAGAGCATACAGCGCTTGCAAAAGGTGGCAAGACCGGAGATGACAACGGGACGGGCGGAGCCTGGGGTATAGGCGTCAGCGGTGATGCGATAGTAATACTGTAGATCCACTGTGTAAAAACCCTGGCTGTAGCCCACCTGATCGACCTGGATGTCCACATAAAGCAGCTCGGCTTGAGCGGAGCGAATGGACTGGGCATTATCCAGCGTCGTCTGGCTGCTCATCTCAGGGTACAGCCGCAGATCCTCCAGACAGTCCTTGGACTGGCAGGAGTCATAGATCTTTTGCGTATGGATACAGGTTGCCTCCCGAATGGGAGTGCCCGCCGATACAGGGCCGGGCAATACAGTTTCAGCCATAAATGTGACCTCCTGAGAAGAATGAAAGGAAGCGGGAACGCTCCTCAGAACATTCTATGTCTCCGGAGGCAGACGGTGACGAAAAAGAAATGAATCCGTTATAAAGATGACAGCAGCAAGTTCGGTATGTCTTGAAAGAGAAAAAAGACCTGAACAAGTCAGGTCTTTTGAAGGAAAGCGGAAGACGAGGCTCGAACTCGCTACCTCCACCTTGGCAAGGTGGCGCTCTACCAGATGAGCTACTCCCGCA
>JAJBTD010000113.1 GCA_020861055.1 Clostridiales bacterium
CTCCCCATACTGGTGGCGAGGCTCTTTCTCCCTCTTTCTATTATTTGAGTCAGTATTTATTTCTTCTTTACTTCTTTCTTCTTTATTTATTTGTGCCTGATTTTCCAGCGCAGGTTCCTCCAGCGCTGGACTTTCCTGCACTGGATTATCCAGCGTTGGATTTTCCTGTGCTGGATTATCCTGCGCTGGATTTTCTGCTTTAGGTGGTGACACACCCTGTTGGGGCATCTCATAGATCACATAGACATTATCCCGAAGCAGTCCCTTTTCATCCCTGCGCCGCTCACGCACCAGATAGCCGCACTGTTCCAGTTCCTTCAGACCGGAGGAAATCCCGCTCCGGCCCTCTTTGCAGATAGCGGCCAGCCCTGCGATGCTGTAATCCCAGTTATCTGGCAGGCTCAGGAAAACAGAGAGCAGACCCTTCGCTTTCAGCGTCAGGTTCCTGTCTCTCAGGTGGTAGTTACACATGGTCGTGTAATTGGTGTTTTTTTCAACTCGAAAGACCGGCATGAAAGCTCACCTCCTCTGCCTGTCGGCCTGCCGCTTGCGGTACAGACAGTGCTTGTATCGGCACCGGATGCCCTTACTGCCGGAAGTATGATAACGGCAATAGCGGCAGTCCGGGAACTTTCCGTCCCTGCCCTTGTCATAGCCGTCCTCCAGGTATTTCTTCTTTCCCATTATGGACTCCTTTCTCGTTCCCGGTCTGCTCTTGTGGCCAGCCGGTTCTTGAAAACAGCGTTTATCACATCCACGGTACACCAGCCGATGCAGGGTGAGTATCTTCCGTAGGGACAGCCATCACATCGGCTGCGTTCTGCCGGTTCCTCCTCACGGATGAGATAGGCGCAGTTATGTTCCCCCATCAGACAGCCCTTCTTCCGGCCCTGCCAGTAGTAACAGAACTTGCAATCATTGGGTTTGTCCCTGGAATACCGCACGTTGCTATCTGCTGTGCTTCCGCTCATGGTTCCTTCACCTCCATTTGTTTCGTGGCATAAAAAAAGAGCGTGTACCCATCCCCAAAATACAGGGGCAATACACGCTCTGAATTTATGTATGGACTTGGCTTCATGCCTTTATGAAAAAGCGCCGGTTCGTCAATGATGTCATTGCAAACCGGCGCTCTGTGCAGTATTATAGACTTGTAGTTTCACCTCCACTAGCATGGGATCTATTCGTTCTGAAAGTGGACAAAATCAGCGAAATCTCCCTGGTTTTACGGCTTCTAACCGTGTCTCCATTATAACTTTATAGTCAATCCGCCGTACAATTCCTGTTGCTTTCATATCTCTCTACCTCCAGATTTGGGTCATGGCAGCACTGTACGCTGCCTGAATTGCGTCGCGGAGGTAGTATTTGCGCTTTCGGGAAGATTATGAAAAGGCAAAAAAGAAGGTTTTTCCAGCAGTGATGGAAATACCTGTTTTGTTTCCAGCATTTCCCGGACCTGTTTGGAAAATGTGCGCACATTCTCGCGCAAGGGCCGTTCCGCCCCCAGACACCGGCTATTGAAGTGCCCCCTGTCGAGTAGGCAGGGGGCACTTCACGCAGGAGGGGTGTTTCGCACTCATTCAGATATAACTGCCGGTGACGCAACAGAGGCTCTCAGGCGCAGGTCTGAGAGCCTCCTAATGGAATCGTTACTCGGTCGTATAAATGGACCCCATCTCGGCCACATACAGCTCCTTCACTGTCACGTCGCCGCCCTCGGCAAAGAGGGACAGTCCGTCGGAGTCCTCCCCCTCCGGGTAGGCCCGCATGGAGATGGCCTTGGTGTCGTTGAAGAACGCCTCCACCAGCGACCGGTCCAGATAGATCTCCATGGTCAGGCTGCCGTCCTCCAGCTCCAGCGCGCCGGAGACGAAGCTGGTGGTGGACCCGTCGCCTCGGTTGGCCGTCTCCCCGTGGATGGTGCTGTCGCCGGTGGTGTAGTAGAAGTCGGTCACATCCCTGCCGTCCTCGCTCTCCAGCATGTCGATGCCGAACTTCTCCGCCTGGATATCGGTGAAGGTCACCCGGATATAGAGCATATCGCCGCTGATCTCCTGAAGCAGGGCGTCGGCCTCCTCTGCCGTCAGGTCGGTCTCGTCGATGAGCACCTCCATCTCCAGGTCGTGGAGGGCGTCGGTGGGGGAAACCATCAAATCAGAGCCGTCGTCGTTGAGCCAGATCTGGCGGGCCAGTCCCACATTGTGGGCCCAGCCTGCGGCCCCCTGCTCTGCCACCGAGCGCTGATCCTGCATGATGGAAAACAGGTAGGTCTCCCCGGTCTCGGCGTCCACATAGGCGCTGGGGCCGGTGAACACGTTGTCGCCGTAGTCCAGGATGGCCGGGCCGTCGGCATAGGCCTCGTCCGGGGTAAAGGTGCCCGTCTCATAGTCAAAGGTGCCGATGAAATAGTACACCTTGTTGTCCGCAGAGGACGCCGGGGCGGGAGAGATGATGAACACGTCTTTAGTCACGGTGCCGTCCTCGTTGGACAGGGTGAGCAGGGTGGGCAGCTCCCAGCTGGTGCCGTAGGTCATGCTCTGGTTTTCCATCTCATAGATGGGGCCGATATACTGCCAGTCCATGTCGATGGTGCCGTCCGACAACAGCTCCAGCGTCTCCGTCTTGTAGAGCAGGGCGCTGCCGCCGTTGGAGGTGCTGCTCCCGGAACAGACGAGCATATACCATGCGCCCTCATGCTCCCAGACATAGGGATCCCGGAATTCACCTGCCCGGCCCTGGCCCTCCTCCTGCACTACGGCCAGCTCGTCATAAATGACCCACTCCACCAGGTCCGGGTCGGACAGATCGGCGGGATAGGCCACGCCGATGTTCTGGTTGGAGATCAGGCCGTCGGTGGCATAGGCGTCGTTGCCCGCCGTGAAGAACAGCAGGGGCACGCCGTTGACATCATAGGCGGCGTTGCCAGACCACACGCCGTCCGGCACCACGGAATCCTCTGTGGGAACGATGGCCTCCTCCACCGGGGTCCAGGTCACCATATCGTCGCTGACCAGATGGCCCCAGCAGATGTTGCGCCAGTAGGTGCCGCTCATGTTCTCCTGGAAGAACAGGTGATACTTGCCGTTGTAGTAGACCGGGGCGTGGGGCTCGTTCATCCAGTACTGATAGGGGCCGCCGTGGTACTGGGGCTTGTACACGTCCTCGGTGAGGATGTTTTTCAGCCAGATGGCGTCGAAGTCGATCTCCGGCACGGTGACGGCCCCATAGGCCTCGGCCACCGTCTCCGCGGAGAGGGCCTCATTGTACAGCTTCAGCTCGTCCATCAGTCCGCTGCACATATTGATGTAGCCCACGCCGAGACGGGAGGCCTCGCAGCTGCGGCCCACCAGCAGCTGCTGATTGGCCGGGGCGATGGCGCTGCCCTGGTCGATGTCCATGCTGCCCACACACTCGCCGTTGAGATACAAGCTCATCTGGCCGTTCTCCCCGTCGAAGACCGCCGTGACGCAGTTCCACTCATACTTCTCCAGGTTGGCGTCTCCCCAGAGGGTCAGCCACTCCTCCCCGGTGCCCACCTCGAAGCACAGCTTGCCGTAGCGCTGGTAGCCCAGCTGGAATCCGGTGCAGCTGTCCTTGGAGCACTGGGAGACGATGCCCGTCAGCGCCTGGGTGCCGTTCTCCTCGGCGTAGGGGTCGTCCCACTCATAGGTGCGGGGGGCGAACCACACGCTGACGGAAAAGACAGAGCCCTCCACCTGGATATCGCTCTTGCTGTAGGAGATACAGGTGGAGTTGCCGTCAAACAGCAGGGAGCCGCCGGAGACGCCGTCCGTCCGCCACTGGGGGTCCTGGCTGTCCATGTAGAGGGCGTTGGTGTAGGTGTAGCTCAGCTCCCCCTCCGGCAGATTGCCGCTGGCGTCGGTGATCGCCGTCCCCGTCCCCTCGTCAAAGGGGAGATAGAGCAGCAGGTTTTCCTCCACCTGGGCGGCGCTGTCTGTGGACTGGTCTCCCCCGCTCTCTCCGGTCTCCCCGTTCACTGCGCCGCAGCCGCTCAGGGCAGTCACAAGCAAAAAGCAGGCCAGCAGGCAGAGGGTCCAAACTCTCTTTTTCATCACAACATACCTCCTCATGATCCGGCTAATTTCAGTACCGCCTCTATGGGCTGTACGCTGGAGATACCGCCGTAGCTCTGGGTGGACAGGCTGGCTGCGCAGCAGGCAAACCGGGTGGCGTCCCGCAGCTCTCCGTCAGTGAGCTCCTCCAATGGCTTGTGCAGCGACAGCAGACGGCTGAGGACGCTGCCGCCGAAGATGTCCCCGGCTCCGGTGGTGTCCCGCACCTGGATACCGGCAGGAGTGTCCACCCGGCCCTGGTATCCGTTGCCGCTGTAGAGGCAGCCCTCCGGCCCCAGGGTGATAAAGGCCACGGCCACGCCGAACTCTTGGTGGAGCCGCTCCGCCGCCTCCTCCGGGGTGCAGCCCCAGAGAAACGCCATCTCCTCATCGCTGATCTTGACGATGTCCGCCTGGCCCAGTCCCCAGAGGATCTGTTCTCTCGCCTCCTCCATGTCGGCCCACAGGGGCTTGCGGAGGTTGGGGTCAAAGGAGATGAGCTTGCCCTGCGCCTTGGCGTATGCCACCGCCTTTTGGGTAGCGGTGCGCACCGGCTCGTCGGTGAGGCTGAGGGTGCCGAAGTGGAAGTCCCGGCAGTCGTCGATGAGGGACAGGTCCAGCTCCTCGAACCGGAGGCAGGTGTCCGCCCCCGGCTTCCGGGCAAAGCTGAAATGCCGGTTGCCCGTCCGGTCAAAGGTGACAAAGGCCAGGGTGGTGAACACGGAGTCGTCCACCCGGATGCCCTTTGTCTCGATTCCGGCCCCGTCCATCGTGCCCAGCAGCAGGTGTCCGAAGGCGTCGTCTCCCACCTTGCCCAGCATGGCAGTCTTGCAGCCGTAGGCGTTGAGGGCGGCCAGCAGATTGCCCGGCGCGCCGCCTGGGTTAGCGGCCATGGTGGGGTAGCCCGCCCCGTCCGTGCTCTTGCAGGCAAAGTCGATGAGCAGCTCCCCCAGCGCGGTCACATCATACATGCTCGCTCTCCCCTTTCTCAGTCAGAAGGTCGTATTTTTCCACCTCGATCATGACCTGGCCCTGACATTCAAAGCTGATGCCGTCGGCGGTCAGCGGGGTATAGATGGTGGTGCTCAGGGCCTGTTCTCCGTCGTTGACGAACAGCTCGATGCTGAACCGGTCCAGAATCACCCGGAGCTTCAGCGCCCCGCCCTGGTTGCGCACCAGGCATTTCCGCTCATGGACCAAATCCCGGCAAGAGCCGGAGTTGCTCCGGTCGATGCGGAGGATGGAGGTGCGGGGCTTGTATGTAATCATGGTGTAGTGCTGGCTGCCCTTGGCCACCCGCAGCTTGAAGCACTGGTACACGTCCCCGGCGATGGGCTGGAGGGACACCGTCATGTCCAGCATTCTGCCGTACACCCCCCGGAGGGTGGCCTCCTCACAGACGATGCCCTGGTGCCAGACCCGGCGGCCGTGGAGCTGCTCCAGCTCCCGGATGGGGTTCTGGATGAGCCGTCCTCCCCGGATGCTCAGTTCTCTGGGCAGGGCCATCTGGCCGAACCACCGCTGATCCCGGTTGGGCAGGGCGCAGGCGTCCCAGTTCTGCATCCAGGCCACCATGATCCGCCGCCCGTCCGGGCTCTCGATGGTCTGGGTGGCGTAGAAGTCGATGCCGTAGTCGATGGATTGCAGCCGCTCCCGCTCGAAGTGGCCGCTCTCCCGGTCATAGCTGCCGATGATACAGAGGGTGCCGTTGCCGTTGTGGAATTCCAGGCCGCTGACGCTCATGTCCTGGGGACTGGTGAGCACCACCCACTTCCCATCCAGGGGGAAGAAGTCCGGACACTCCCACATCTTGCCGAACTCGTTGTAGCACTGGTCGATGATGGTGTCAAAATGCCAGTGGATGGCGTCCTCTGACCGGTACAGCAGCAGAGAGCCGCTGCCGTCGGCGGGGCGGTTGCCCACCACGCAGGCGTAGCTGCCGTCCTTCTCCTGCCAGATCTTCGGGTCACGGAAGTCGAAGGGACTGCCTCCGGCGGGGAGGTCGCTCTCGTCCAGCACCGGGTTCACGTCCAGCTTTTCGTAGTTCAGTCCGTCTCCGATAGCCACGCACTGGGTCTGGATATCCTGGCGTACACCGTCCTCCCGGCAGCGGCGCTGGACCCCGGTGTAGAGCAGCAGCTGGCGGCCGTCGGGCAGCTCCACTGCGCTGCCGGAGAAGCAGCCGCCATTGTCATAGGGCTGATCCGGCGCCAGGGCGCAGGGCTGATAGGTCCACCGGAGCATATCAGGGCTGGTGGCGTGGCCCCAGTGCATGGGACCCCAGTTGGTGCTGTAGGGATGGTACTGGTAGAACAGATGATACTGCCCCTTGTAGTAGGAAAAGCCGTTTGGATCGTTCATCCAGCCGATACAGGGGCTGAGATGAAAGGCCGGGCGATCGGTGCAGGGGATAAACGGGGCATACTGCGCCTCATAATCCCTGGCCTTTTGCAGTTTTTCGCTTGTCATAGTGAGTAACCTCCAGACGGTTGATGTTGCTCATGGTCAAAACAGCGGAGGTACTCCGCTGCTTTGACCACGGCCGGGCGAACAGAGTTCGCCCGGCTGGGTCTAGGGGAATCACTTGGGGAAATCACTCAAAGGAGACTTACTCCTGAGCAGCGTAACGGGCGTAGGCGTCGGTGTAGACCTGGAGCAGCTCGTTCATGCCGCAGTTGTTGACCAGCATCTCCTTATAGGCCTCCCACTCCTCGTCGGTGGGGCCGCCGTCCTTGATCCACAGGCCCTCCTGCTCGGCGACAGCGCTCTCGAAGTCGGCCTTATAGCGGTCGATAATGTCCAGCTCCTCCTGGGTGTAGACGCAGTCCACAGGGAAGACGGAGGTATCGGTGACGTAGGGCATCCAGTACTCATACAGGTCGGTGAGCCGCTCGATGGCCCGGTCCTCCATGTAGAAGTACTCGTCATAGTAGCTGCTGAGGATCAGCTTGGGGCCGTAGACCTCGTACTGGCCCTTCACCTCGCCGGCGGACTTGCCGTACAGCTCCTGGGCCTCCTCGTCGGTGATGGACAGCCACTTGCCGCTCTCGTCCTGCTCGGTGAAGTAGACGCCGATGGGGCCGTACTGGAGCTGCATGACGTTCTCACCGGCATACCACTGGTCGAAGAACTTGAGCAGGTTGGCGGGGCTCTCGCAGGCGGAGGTGATGCTCAGGTTGCCGCTGTTGGTGGCGCCGCCGGTGCGGAGGGTGACGTTATAGGTGCCATCGGGGCCTTCCAGGACGGGCAGGAACACATAGTCGTCGGCGTAGTCGCCCATCAGCTCCTCGATGTACCACCAGGTGGACACGCCCACATATCCCTGCTGGCACTTGGACATGAGCTGGGTGGTATCCTGGGAGAACATCTCCACGTCCATCAGGCCCTCTGCATACCACTCATGGAAGTAGGTCAGAGCCTCACGGTAGCCGTCGTCGTCGCAGACGAAGTCAACAGTGCCGTCTTCATAGAGAACCAGGTCGTTGCACACGTCGTTGGGCCAGTTGGTGAAGCCGAAGCCGGCATAGAAGATGTTCTGGCCCCAGCACCACTGGTCAAAGCCGGTGGACATGGGAATGGTGGTGCCGGCCTCGTTGCCGTAGTAGGTGGCGCTCATGTCGTTCTCAGCGAAGGCCACCAGGCAGTCGTGCAGCTCGTCCAGAGTGGTGGGAACGTCCAGGCCCAGGTAGTCCAGCCATGCCTTGTTGATCATGCTGTACTGGGGGATGGAGTAGATGGAGTAGTCTTCGTCAGCGCCGATACCGGCGGTGCCCATCTGCTCAGCGGCGGGCAGGCCGTAGATGCCGCCGTCCGCCTGGGTGATAGCGGCCTTGATCTCAGGATGCTCCTCCAGGATCTTGGCCAGGTTGGGCATATACTCCTCGGTGAGGTAGGGGGTCAGGTCGATAAAGGTGCCGTCCTCGCCATAGGCGGCCAGGTCATAGTTGCTGAAGCCCACGGCGATGAAGGCGTCAGGCAGGTCGCCGCCGGCGATCTTGATGTTGACCTGCTCGGAAACGGAGTCGCTCATCAGGTTCCAGTTGATGGTGATGCCGGCCTCTTCCATCATGCTGTTGAGGACCTCGTTGTCCTCATAGCCGCCGCTCAGCGCGGAGATGGCGCCCATGACGTCGAACTCGGTTTGGTCAGTGTTGTCGCTGGCCTCGGTGGCAACGGCGTCGCCGGAGCTGGAGTCCTCGTCGCCCGTGGCGTCGGTGGTGGTGTCGCCGCCGCCGCAGCCTGCCAGCAGACCACACATCATGGCCAGAGCCAGCAGCAGGGAGAGCAGCTTGGTGATACGGGTGTGTTTCATGATCTTGCTCCTTTTCTCATTAGATTTGGATGGGTGGATGGTACGTTCTATCGCAGGGTCTTAGCCCTTGACAGCTCCCGCCATAAAGCCCTTCTCGAAGTACTTCTGGACGAAGGGATAGAACACCAGCATGGGCACGGCTGCCACCACCATAGAGGAGAACTTCAGCATCTCGGTGAGCTTGTTCATCTCGGCGTAGCCGCCGGAAATGGTGGAGGCCTGGGCAGTGCTGACACTGGATTTGATCAGGATGTTGCTCAGCACAAGGGGAAGGGACGCCTGCTCAGAGGTCAGGTAGATCATGGGGGTGAACCAGTCGTTCCAGTAGGCCACCATGCTGAAGACCACCATGACCGCCATAATGGGACGGGAGAGAGGGATGATGATGTTCCAGAACACCCGCAGATGGGAGGCGCCGTCGATCTGTGCGGCCTCCATCAGCTCCCTGGGAATGCTGTTTTCGATGTAGTTGCGGACGATGATCATATTGCCCACCGCCACGCCGCCGGGGAGGAACAGCGACCACATATTGCCGATCAGTCCGGTATCCTTGACCACCAGGTAGGTGGGGATCAGGCCGCCGCCGAAGTACATGGTGACAATGAAGAAAATGCTGAAGAAGGAACGGGCGGGCATGGATTTCTGGCTCAGGGGGTAGGCCACCAGGTAGATCATAATGACCGAGAACAGAGTGCCGACCACGGTCTACTTGCCGCTGTTGAGGAAGCCGGTGACGATGCTGGAGTCGGCAAAGACCGCCGCGTAGC
>JAJBTD010000054.1 GCA_020861055.1 Clostridiales bacterium
AAGTTGTCCTTTCTTCTTTCCCTAAGTGTAAAGTATGATTGACGAACCTACACCCTCTCCCCTGCCGGCATTTCTGTTTGTCAGTCATAATGTACCTGTTTTTTCGTGATTTACCAAAATTTCAGTTGTTTCCATTCGGTATTATTTTTATTTTCTCACGGGTCAAGTCTCGTTCACTGTGTGTTCTCTACATCTCCATGGATTCTGAACGCATAGAAAGGAACGCCTCCCAGCACGGTGGGAGGCGTTCTCTCTCGCCTGTTCTCAGGCTGACATATATGAACCTGCCCGCCGGACGCCCTCTGTGGCCAGCCGCTCCGCCAGGTCGCAGATGTCCGCCGCCGCCCTGGGGTTGATGGTCGTCTCCGGAGGCCGGTCGGCCCTGCCGTCCAGCAGAGCGTCGCAGGCGGCGATCAGCCGCCGGCCGGGGCTGGGCACCGCCACGCTCAGTCCGTGCCGCTGGAAAAAGCGCATATTGGACAGCTCGCACCCCGGAATGGGAGAGGTGTGGATGAGAGGGATGCCCGCCACCGCCGCCTCGGTGGAGGAGAGCCCGCCGGGCTTGGTGATGAGCAGGTCGCAGGCCTTCATGTACTCCGCCATCCGGTCGGTAAAGCCCAGAACTGTTGCCCGGTCCCCGTACCGCTTTTGGATGCGCTCGTAGAGGGCCTGTCGGTTGCCGCAGACCACGATCAGCTCCGTATCCTCCCGACGATAGTGGGACAGGAGCAGCCGGAGAGTGCGCTCTACGCCCCCGGCCCCGATGCTGCCCCCGGCCACCAGAATATAGCGCCGGTTTTCATCCAGGCCAAGGGCTTTGCGGGCCTCCTGCCGGTCGGCTCCGTTGGCAAAGGCGCTCTTTACCGGGATGCCCAGGGGAAACAGACTGTCCCTGTCCAGTCCCCTTTTGGCAAATTCCGTCGCCAGCTCCGGAGCGGGGATCACATTGCAGTCGCACTCCGTCTCCCCGGCCATGGGGATACAGGTATAATCGGTGGCCACAAAGACGGTAGGCGGCAGATTGGGCCAGCGTTCTTTCAGCCAGGTCAGCATCTCCGCCGGGAACAGATGGGTGGTAATGACCACGTCGAAGCCGTGCCGGGCGATGTACGTCCCCAGCGCCTTGGCGGTCTTTGCGTTGGCAAAATACACCGGGGACCGGAAGGGCAGCTTTTGATACAGCCCGCCGATGCAGTAGACCAGGCCGAACACCCCCGGCGCGTGCTGTACCAGGCCAACGTAGGCATGGTCTACCGTTCTGGCGGTCTGCGCCCCGTCCAGGGTGTAGGGGTTGAGCAGCAGGCACCGGTGGCCCCGGCGCTCCAGCTCGTCCCGGATGGCGGCAGCCGCCGCATTGTGGCCCCCGCCGGTGCCACAGGACAGAATCAGCGCCTCCATAGCAGCTTCACCTTCATCTTCTCTTTCTCCTCCTGGCTGGTGATCAGCCGGACGTATACCATTCCGGTGATGAGCAGGAATCCGGCGGAAATCGCCGTTGCCCCACAGATCAGGTACATCCCCGCCAGAGTGCAGAGGTAAGTCACCAGCGTCCGGTGGTAGTTGGGGGTGATTTGCAGTACCAGTGTAAACAGGAGGAAAAAGGCGGCGAAAATCACCAACGGCCGGAATTCAGGCAGCAGGCCCAGAAGACAGCCAAAGGTGGTGGCAATTCCCTTGCCCCCCTTAAAATGATAGAACACGGGCAGGATGTGCCCCAGCACCGGGGCCGCCATCACCAGAGACAGCCACGGGTCGTTCCATGGCGGCTCCCCAGAGCCAGCCAGGTACAGCCATACAGGGATCAGTCCCTTGAGCAGATCGCCGCAGAGGGTGAACACGCCGCACCAGAAGCCCCCGTATTGAAAGGCGTTGAACGTTCCCGGATTTTGGTCTGCGCTCTCCTCGATGGCCCCCATTCGGTGAAACAGCCGCTCCCCTATCCGGGCGAACAGAAGCGACCCGGCCAGGTAGCCGAGGATGCTGTAAAAAACCGCTCGTTCCATTCATTCTCTCTCCTCTCCGCTGAAAAACAGAGCGCAGGCCCGCCGGGAGAATCCTCCTCCGGCTAGCCTGCGCTGTCCATCTGTCAGAATCGTCCGCCGCGGGGGCCGCCAGGACCACCGGGGCCTCCCATGGGAGGACCGCCCATAGGGCCGGGGCCGGGATGTCTGGGACGGCGGGGCCGGGTTAGCCAGCGCAGGAGGCTGGCCCCAGCGGCGACGCCCGCCACCGTTCCGGCGATCTTGACCGCATCGGACGAGGTGAAGGTGCCGTCATTCGTCTCCGCCGCGGCGCTGTTGTCGGCGTTCTCTCCGGTGACGCTGACGCCGCAGTTGGAGCAGAATTTGGCGTTCTCGGACAGCTCCGCCCCGCAGTTTTCACAATATCTTGCCATGGTGGAACACTCCTTTGCTGTTTTGTATGAGAAAAGTATAGCACCCTGTCGGGAGAGAATACATGAACGTTTGATGAACAAGCTTTTGTTTTTGTACCCCAGTTTTGAGAATTTGGGGAGCTTTCTCCCCCTGGAACCGATACCGGTTCATGGGCAGAATGAACAAAGGCCCTCCGCCGGTTTTTCGTATAAAGGGCCCGTTGACGGTATTTCACTTTTCCAATATAATCTCTTGGTCGATAGACAACAGGACGTCGCCGCGGCCCATTGGCGCGGCGACAGCCAAAAGTAAAGGAGAGTTCATTTATGCCCAAGAACCAATTTCAGCGGATGGTATTTGCCTTTCTGACCGTGTTGGTGACCGTTCATGCCTATGTGTTTTACAGCCTGTATGTGATAAACGGCGACACACTGATGGAAATCAATGGAGCCGATCATGTCCTCCAGGCGATCAACGCCCAGGGAGGCGTCTATATGTTCGGCAGGATGCTGCCCATCTGGGCCGTCATCCTCATCGAGTTCTGCTTCGCCTATGGCCTGGAGTGCGTCATGGGAAGCCCCTGCTCCTTCCGGCTGGCCTGCAAGATCTTTGACCCGAAGAAAGACCATCCCATGCTGGTAGAGACTGCCGTCATCTGCGCCACCGTGGGTCTGATGTGTCCCACTATGAGCTTCCTGGCAGCCTGCTTCTACTATCCGTATTACAGCGGCTTTAACGTCCTCACCCTGTTGGCCAACTGGCTCAAGCTGGTGTGCTACAACCTGCCCTTCGCCTATTTCAGCCAGCTGTTCTTCATTCAACCCCTGGTGCGGACAGTGTTCAAGCGCTTGTTCGCAGAGAAGCCCCAGAATGCGCCGAACGCTGAGCCTGCTCCCGCCCCGATCAAGGCTATCGAGCACGCATAAGTGTTCTGTGCTCCCGTTTTGACAGACAGAATGCTCCCCGGCAGATGCTGCCGGGGAGCGTTTTGTGTTTTGCGGCGTTTGTGTTTTGTGGAGGGTGACCTTACATCAGAATGGTGCGATAGATCTCCATATACTCCTCAGCGGACTTATTCCAGCTGAAGTCGGCCTGCATGCCCTGCTTCATCAGGTCGGTCCAAGCCTCCTTGTCGTCGTAGACGGCCAGAGCGCGGTCCACAGCCCCCAGCATATCCTCGGCGTTGATGTTGCCGAAGGTGAATCCAAGCCCCTCCTTCGTCTCAGGGTCGTAGGCGGGGACGGAGTCCTTCAGGCCGCCGGTGAGTCGGACGATGGGGACGGTGCCGTACCGCAGGGCGATCATCTGGCTCAGGCCGCAGGGCTCTGCGATGGAGGGCATGAGGAACAGGTCGGCCCCGGCATAGATGGCGGAGGACAGGGGCGCAGAATAGGTGATGTTGGAGGAGACGCGGCCGGGATACCGGGCCTGGGCATTGCGGAAGAACTCCTCAAAGCCCCACTCACCGGTGCCCAGGAGGACGAACTGGACGTGGTTGTCCATGATCCGGTCGAAAGCGGCGGTGATCAGGTCATAGCCCTTATGTCCCACCAGACGGGAGATAGAGCCGATGATGGCGGCGTCCGGGTCCTCCTCCAGCCCCAGCTGACGCTGGAGGTCGGCCTTGCAGATCGCCTTGCCGGAGAGGTCATCGATGGAGAAGTTGGCGGCGATCTTGGGGTCCTTCTCGGAGTTGAAGGCGTCCATGTCGATGCCGTTGAGGATGCCCCGGATCTTGTGCTGGTTCTCTGCGATCACGCCCTCCAGTCCGTGGGCGTAGAAGGCGTATTGCAGCTCATTGGCGTAGGTGGGAGAGACGGTGGTCACATAATCGGAGGCGTAGATGGCGCCCTTCATCAGGTTGACGTCATTGTAGTAGGCCAGCATATGCTCGTTAAAGTAGGTGTTGTAGTCCAGTCCAAAAACGTCGGTGAGGATGGAGTTGCCGTACCGGCCCTGATACTCGATGTTGTGGATGGTGTAGACCGTCTTGGCCCCGGTGAGCTCTGGGACATACTTCCGGGCTTCCATCAGATAGATGGGGATGAGGGCGGTCTGCCAGTCGTTGCAGTGGATGATGTCAGGGGACCAGCCAATCTGGGCGGGCAGCTCGATGACGGCCTTGGAGAAGTAGGCAAAGCGCTCGCCGTCGTCATAGTGGCCGTAGAGACCGTTGCGCTTGAAGTAGGTCTCGTTGTCCACAAAGTAATAGGTGACGCCGCCCCGGTCCAGCTGGAACAGGCCGCAGTAGCAGCTCCGCCAGCCCAGCTGGAGGTAGAAGTACTTCACGAAGGACATCTGGCTGCGCCAGGTGTCGCCGATACCGGCATACAGGGGCAGAATAACCCGGACGTCGTTGGTCTTGTCCGCAGCCAGGGCGGGAGGCAGAGACCCCGCCACGTCCGCAAGACCGCCGGTCTTGATGAAGGGGGCGACCTCGGAGGAGGCAAACAGGATTTTCATAGCGTTCAATCCTTTCCATTCTGGGGCAAAGGCCCGGCGGAGACGCCGGGCCTCGCAGGATGTTAGTTAAATACGGGTTCCCTTGGAGTAGACGATGGGGTAGGTCTCACAGCCGGAGAGGGTGCGGTTGGGGCTGATGGCCACGGACTTGTCGCAGATGACGCAGTTCAGGCTGGCGCCGTCACCCACGTCGGTGTCCTTCATCAGGATGCAGTTCTTGACCACTGCGCCCTTACCCACCTTGACGTTGCGGAACAGGATGGAATTCTCCACCGTGCCCTCGATGACACAGCCGTCGGACACCATGGAGCCGACCACCTTGGAATCAGGTCCATAGTAGGCGGCGGGGTCGGAACGGTCCTTGGAGCGGATGGGGTGGTCCGGGTTGAACAGATCGTCCCGGACGTCCTTCTTCAGCAGGTCCATGCTCTTCTCGAAATAGTCCGCCACAGTGGGGAACCGGGCCACATAGCCCTCGAAGATATAGGGGACCACCTTAATCCCCAGATTATCCTTGTTGGCCAGGACCTGGTGAGAGAAGGAGTACAGGCCGCGGGCGGCGGAGTAATCCACCAGCTCAATGAGCTTGGTCTTACTGATAACATAGATGTTCAGCGCCTCAAAGCTGCCCTCGACGGGCTTGCTCAGGATCTCGTCCGCAGCGCCGTCCTCAGTGATGGTATAATAGGTGGCGTAGCCAGGACGGTCGGTATACTTCTTGGAGCAGACGGCGGTGACGTCTGCTCCGGTGGCCACATGCTGGTTAAAGACCTTCTCCAGAGAGATGTTCAGGACGATGTCCGCGTCGGCGATGATGATGTACTCCTGCTCGATCTCTCCCAGGTAGCTGCGCAGACCGGCCAGAGCGTCCATCATGCCCCGGTAGTTGTGCTGCTGATCGTTGCCCATGGAGAAGGGGGGCAGCAGCCGCAGACCGCCGTGACGGCGGGCCAGATCCCAGTCCTTGCCGGAGCCGAGATGGTCCAGGAGGGACTGATAGCTCTGCTGGAGGACGACCCCGATGTCAGAGATGCCGTCGTCCACCATGTTGGAGAGGATAAAGTCCACCAGGCGATACCGGCCGCCGTAGGGCACGGAGGAGATGGAGCGGATGGAGGAGAGCTCCTTCAGGTTATAGCCGGGCTGGTTGGTCATGAGCAGACCATGCACATTGTTCAACATTATGCAACACCGCCTTTCGATTCTTCAGTATACATGGCTCCGGCGGGCACGGTCGCCCCCTCGTCCACAGTGACGCCGCCGGCGACGACGGCGATAGCGCCCTTGTCCTCGCCCACGGTGGCGTTGGCTTCCACGGTGGTATCTTCAGCGAGAATCGCATACTCCACCTTGGAGCCGGCCTTGACCACGGCGCCGGGCATGAGCACGGAGTAGCGAACGGTTGCGCCCTCCTCTACGGTGACGTTTTCAAAGATGACGGAGTTGTCCACAAGGCCATCGACCTGGCAGCCGCCGGCCACCAGAGAGTGGGTAATCACGGCATTGGGGCCGTCCACATGGGGCGGGCAGACGTTAGTGCGGGCATAGATAGGCCAGCTCTTGTCGAACACCTGGATGCCGGAATTGATGTCCAGCAGGTCCATGTTGGCGTCCCACAGGGAGGCGATGGTGCCCACGTCCTTCCAGTAGCCGCCGAAGCGGTAGGCCACGCAGGTCTCTCCCTTGCCGATCAGGTTGGGGATGATGTTGCCGCCAAAGTCGTTCTTGGAGGTGGGGTCGTTCTCATCGGCGATGAGTGCCTCACGCAGCTTGGACCAGGTGAAGATGTAGATGCCCATAGAGGCCAGGTTGCTCTTGGGGTGCTTGGGCTTCTCCTCGAACTCGTAGATTACGTCGTTCTCGTCCACGTTCATGATGCCGAAGCGGGTAGCCTCCTCCATAGTGACCTCCAGGACGGAGATGGTGGCGGCGGCGTTCTGGGCCTTGTGGAAGTCCAGCATCTTGTCATAGTCCATCTTATAGATATGGTCGCCGGAGAGGATGAGTACATACTCCGGGTTGTACATATCGATAAAGTCGATGTTCTGATAGATGGCGTTTGCGGTTCCCTTGTACCAGGAGCCCTTTTCCCCTGCGCCCAGGTAGGGGGGCAGCACATGGACGCCGCCCTCGGACTTGTCCAGATCCCAGGGCTGACCGTTGCCCAGGTAGGCGTTGAGTTCCATCGGGCGATACTGGGTCAGGACGCCCACGGTGTCGATGCCGGAATTGACGCAGTTGGACAGGGGGAAGTCAATAATCCGGTACTTTGCGCCGAAGGGGACAGCGGGCTTTGCCACGGAGCGGGTCAGTGCGTACAGGCGGGAACCCTGTCCGCCGGCCAGCAGCATGGCGACACATTCCTTCTTCATTTACATTCACCTCAATATTGTTGTGATCGGCGCAGCCGTCAGGCGAGACTGCGCCAGCCCCGGGCCTCTGCGTCCAACTGTCAGGCGAACCCGGCAGCCGCATTGGTCCAAATTTATATTTGAATGGGAGCCCCATCAAATATACGAAATACAACGGCGGTTTATGAGACGCCGACTCAGGCCCTGGCGAGGATCATCCCGCTCATGGGTGGCAGCTCCACCTCGATGGAGCAGGGCAGCAGATGGCAGGGAGTATCTGTGCTGGGGATACGCTCCTTTTCCTTCACCGTACCCTCGCCGCCGTAGGCCGGGGCGTCGGTGTGGAACACCACCCGATAGTCTCCCGCCTGGGTCACGCCAATCCGGTAATGGGGGCGGCGGACAGGGGAAAAATTCAGCGCGATGAGCAGCTCCTGCTCCGACTTATCCCGGCGGAGGTAGGCCAGAACGTTGCCGCTCTCGTCGTCACGGCAGATCCACTGAAATCCCCTGGTGTTGTTATAGATCTCCCAGAGCGGGGGATTGGCCAGATAAAACTGGTTGGCGTCCCGGAAAAAGGCCTGGTGCTTTCGATGCCGCTCCTGCTCCAGCAGATGCCAGTCCAGGGAGTATTCGTGCCGCCAGGGGCCCCGCTGTCCAAACTCCGTCCCCATCATCACCAGCTTTTTGCCGGGACAGGTGAGCATATAGAGATAAAACACCCTCGCTCCGGCAAACTTCTCCTCATCACTTCCCGGAATTTGTTCGATGAGGGAGCCTTTGCCGCCGCACATCTCGTCATGGGAGAGGGGCAGGAGGAGCTGCCGGGAAAAGGCATAGCCCAGGGACAGCGTCAGGTCCTTGTGGTTGTACTGCCGATAGACGGGATCTAAACGGATATAGTGGAGGGCATCGTGGGTCCATCCCTGATGCCACTGGAAGGTGTTGTCCCGGAAGGCGATCCCTGTCCGCTCGGTGGCGGCCTCGGCGCTGAGCATGGCGTGGGGGAACTGCCGGTGGATCTCCTCGTTGAGCAGTCGGAGAAAGTCCTCCGCCTCCCGGTTTTCCCGGCCTCCCTCCTCGTTGGGCTTCCAGGGACGGCCCTCCGTATCCAGATAGAGCATGGAGGACACGGCGCTCAGCCGCAGGCCGTCCAAATGATACTCCCGGAGCCAAAACAGGGCGGAGGACAGGAGAAAGGCCCGCACCGGAGGCTTGCCGAAGTCAAAGACGCTGGCCTTCATCCGGGGCAGATCGGCCTTTTGCGGGTCTGCGTACTCATAGCACGGCGTGCCGTCAAACAGGGCCAGGCCATGCTCATCCCTGGGGAAAAAGGCAGGCACCCAGTCCATAAACACCGCCACCCCCGCCTGGTGGAGCTGATCCACCAGATACATAAAGTCGTGGGGAGAGCCGAACCGGCTGGTGGGGGCGAAGTAGCCGGTACACTGATAGCCCCAGCTGGCGTCCAGAGGATGCTCGGTCAAGGGGAGCAGCTCCACGGCGGTGAAGCCCATCTCCTTCACATAGGGGACCAGCCAGCTGGCGTACTCCCGATAGGAGAGATAGCTGCCGTCTCCCCGGCGGCGCCAGGAGCCAAGATGTACCTCATAGATATTCAGCGGATTGCTCCCATATGGGTGGCGGGCGCAATATTCCTGCCATGCCTCGTCTCCCCAGTTGTATCCTCCCGGAGCGTAGAGCTTGGAGGCGTTGGCGGGCCGGGTCTCCGCATGGAAGGCGAAGGGGTCGGCCTTGTCCACCCAGCGGCCGTCCTGGGTCTGGACGGAGAATTTATAGCTGTCGTACCGCCGGGGGCCAGGGATAAAGCGGGTCCAAATGCCGTTCCCGTCCGGCGCCATGGGGGCCGCCCCC
>JAJBTD010000125.1 GCA_020861055.1 Clostridiales bacterium
CCAGCGGGTGCTGGGGGGCGCGTCCAACCTTTCCGCCGAGGTCGCCACCAAGCGCTACTGCTCCTACGTTGTCAACTGGGGCATGCTGCCCTTTATCGTGGACGGCCTGGCGGAGCTGAACATCCAGCCCGGCGACCGGCTGTACATCCCCGGCATCAAGGCCCTGCTGGAAGGGGACGGGGAGGAAATCGAGGCGACCCTCTACCAGAAGGACGGCGAGAAAACCGTAACCCTCCGTCTCCCCGGCATGACCCGTGAGGAGCGGGACATCGTCCTGGCCGGGTGCCTCATCAACTATTACGCCAAGGCATAAGGAAAAAACAGAATACAGCGACCTGCGGCGCGGCTCCTTTGACGGGGCTGCGCCGCTTTACTTGCAAAACGGGGTGAAGTGAAGTATAATCTCCTATCATGCGCCGCCGGATATAAGGCGGCAGAACACTGACGGAGGGAATCAAATTGAAATTTTCGGAAATGCCCTATGAGCGCCCGAATCTGGAGGCGCTGAAACAGGAGCAGACCGCCCTGACCCAGCGGCTGAAGCAGGCGAAGGATTACGAGACGGCAAAGCAGGCCTTTTTGGAAAATGAGCAGCTGGGAAAGCACATCCGCACCCAGGAGACCCTGGCCAGCATCCGCCACTCCATCGACACCAGGGACGCCTTCTATGACGGGGAGGAGAAGTTCTGGAACGCCGCCATACCGGAGCTCCAGGCGGTGAGCCAGGAGTGGACGATGGCTATGCTGGAGAGCCCCTTCCGGGCGGACTTTGCCGCAGAGTACGGCGAGCTGATGTTCACCAACGCCGAAATTCAGCTCAAGTCCTTCTCCCCGGAGATCGTCCCTGAATTGCAGCAGGAGAACGATCTGACCCAGGAGTATGAAAAGCTGCTGGCCTCCGCCCAGATCCCCTTCGAGGGGGGCGTGTACACCCTGAGCCAGATGTCCCCCTTCAAGAGCGACCCGGACGACGACCGCCGCCTGGCTGCCTGGAAGGCGGAGGGCAAATGGTACAAGGAGCATCAGGCCCAGATGGACGACATCTATGACCGGCTGGTGCACCTCCGGGACACCATGGGCAAAAAGATGGGCTACGAGGGATACACTACCCTGGGCTACTACCGCATGGGCCGCAACTGCTACACCAAGGAGGACGTGGAGAAATTCCGGGCCGCCGTGGTGAAGTACCTGGTCCCTGTGGCGGACAGCATCTACCGGGAGCAGGCCAAGCGGCTGGGGAAGGAATACCCCATGAGCTTTGCGGATAACGAGCTGGAGTTCCGCTCCGGCAATCCCCGGCCCCAGGGGTCGGCGGAGGACATTCTGGCCCAGGGCAAAAGGTTCTACAACGAGCTGAGCCCGGAGACCGGCGAATTTTTCAACACCATGCTGGACGGAGAGCTGCTGGACGTGCTCAGCACCGAGGGCAAGGCCGGGGGCGGCTACTGCACCAGCATCCCGGACTATGAGGTGCCCTTTATCTTCGCCAACTTCAACGGCACCCAGCACGACGTGGAGGTGGTCACCCATGAGGCGGGCCACGCCTTTGCCGCATACGTCAACCGGAAGCGGGTCCCCAGCTCCCAGTGCTGGCCCAGCATGGAGGGCTGCGAGGTCCACTCCATGTCCATGGAGTTCTTTGCCTGGCCCTGGGCGGAGGGCTTCTTCGAGAAGGACACCCGGAAGTTCTACTACAGCCACCTGGCCGGCGCCCTGACCTTTATCCCCTATGGGACCATGGTGGACCACTTCCAGCACATCGTCTATGAGCAGCCGGATCTGCCCCCCGCCCAGCGCCACGGGGTCTGGAAGAAGCTGCTGGGGGTCTATATGCCCTGGATGCGTCTGGACGGGGACATCCCCTTCTACGCCGAGGGCGAGGGCTGGCAGCGGCAGCACCACATCTATTCCTCTCCCTTCTACTATATCGACTACTGCCTGGCTCAGACGGTGTCCCTCCAGTTCTGGGCCATGATCCAGAAGGATCTGCCCGACGCCTGGAAGCATTATATGGCCTACACCGTCCAGGGGGGCAGCGCCACCTTCACCGATCTGCTGAAAAACGCCGGACTGGAGAGCCCCTTTGAGGAGAGCTGCCTCCGGGGGGTGTGCCAGGTCGCGCGGGAGTGGCTGGCGAACTACGACCTGACGGGTATCGCCTGACATGGCACGGCGGAAATGGGGCGTCAACGCCCACACCGACGAGTATCAGCGCACCGCCACCGGAGAGTATGTCTATACCGGCAGCTATTACGCCTATCAGGACCGGGGCAAGAGCCGTCTCCGGGCCATGGCGGAGCTGGTGGCCCTGTGGGCGGTGTCCTTCGCCGCCACGGTTGCGGCGGGCTGCATCCCCGGCACGGGGATGGAGGACCGGGCCTATGCCGTGCTGCCCTATGCAGTCCAGCTGGCGGCCTCCGTCAGCCTGGGCTGGGGCGTCCTCCGGCTGGCAGCTGGCGGCGACCCCCTCCGGGCCTACGTCTACGACGAGACGGCGGGCCGCATCCCCCGGCGGGCCGTCGTCACCGCCGCAGGATGCGCCCTGGCGGCCCTGGGAGAGCTGCTTGGACTGCTCCTCGCCGGGGAGGGCGAAAGTTTTCTCCCGGTAATTTGTTACTTCGGATTGGAAATTTTGGTGTTTTCCGGAACAATCCTGACGAAATGGAAGCTCTCCAAATTATGTTGGGAAAAAACGGACGGAAATTAAGGAATTTTCCGAAAACTTTACAAAGAAATTGACAAATGACCAAAAAAGCAGTATGATAAGGCAGAGCAGTACCACCGCCCGGAGAGGGCGTTGAGGCAAAACGGGAGCGCTCCCGTTTTGCTCTGTGCAGAGCACAGAGCAAATGATGTTCTCTGGCTGGGGGACTGGCAAATTAACAAGGAGGAAGCAAAAATGAAACATGTCAAGAAATTGCTTGCACTGCTTCTGGCGCTGATGATGGTTCTGTCCATGGCAGCCTGCGGCAGCAGCAGCGACACCAGCGACACGACGAGCACCGATGACACCACCGCCACCGATGACGCCGATGCCACTGAGGACGCCACTGACGACACCGCCGCCGAGGAGACCAGCTCCAGCAGCAGCGATACCCTGGTGGCCAGCGTCACCGGCCTGGAGCAGAAGTTCTCCCCGTTCTTCGCCTCCAGCGTGGACGACGTCAACGTCTCCGATATGACCCAGCTGTATCTGATGAGCGGCGACCGTGTGGGTGAGCCTGTCCTCAACGGCATCGAGGGCGAGACCCGTTCCTACAACGGCACCGACTACACCTATTATGGCCCCGCTGACGTTACCGTCAAAGAGAACGACGACGGCACCGTCACCTACAGCATCGTCATGCGGGAGGATATCCAGTTCTCCGACGGCACCTATGCCGACATCGACGACGTGATCTTCACCATGTATGTGTTCCTGGACCCCACCTATGACGGCTCCACCACCATGTACTCCGCCCCCATCGTGGGCCTGGACGCCTACCGTTCCGGCATGAGCACCCTGTTCGATTTGCTGGTCGCCGCCGGTGAGGACAACACCGACTACACCTATTGGGATGAGGCCACTCAGACCGCCTTCTGGGCCGATCTGACTCAGGCCGGTATCGCCTTCGCTCAGGAGATCGTGGACTACTGTGTCACCGCCGGCGCTGCTGAGGAGGGCGATGTTGCCACCGCCGCCGCTGCCTGGGCATTTGACGGTCTGGCTGAGGACGCCACTGTTGAGGACTTCTGGAACCTGCTGGTCGAGTCTTATGGCGGCGACTATGCCTCCCTGTCCGATACCGAGACTGCCGGTTCCTCCCTGTTCGATCTGATGGAGGACTATGACAGCTACTCCGTCGGCATCGAGACCGGCGAGTCCGCCGACTACATCGAGGGCATCGTCCGCACCGGCGACTACAGCATGGAGGTCACCACCTCTGAGCTGGACGCCACCTTCATCTATTACCTGGAGATCCCCATTGTTCCCATGGCTTACTATGGCGATGAGAGCCTGTATGACTATGACAACCACTCCTTCGGCTTCACCAAGGGCGACCTGAGCGCCATCAAGGAGAAGACCTCCGCTCCCATGGGCGCCGGCCCCTACATGTTCAACGACTACTCCAATGGCGTGGTCTACATGGAAGCCAACCCCTACTACTTCCTGGGCGAAGCCAAGACCAAGTATCTGAACTTCCAGGAGATCACCTCTGAGGACGATAAGATCACCGCTGTCGTCACCGGCACCGTTGATATCGCCGATCCCTCCTACTCCGCCGAGCGCGCTGCCGAGATCAAGACCTACAACTCCAACGGCGAGCTGGAAGGCGACGTGCTGACCACCTATCTGTATGACTTCCGTGGCTACGGCTACATCGGCATCTGCGCCGACAACGTGAAGGTGGGCGACGATCCCTCCTCCGAGCAGTCCAAGGACCTGCGCAAGGCCTTTGCCACCATCTTCTCCGTCTATCGTGACGAGTCCGTTGACTCCTACTATGGCGAGACCGCTTCCGTCATCAACTACCCCATCTCCAGCACCAGCTGGGCCGCTCCTCAGGTCACTGACGACGGCTATCAGGTCTGCTACTCCACCGACCTGGAGGGCAACGCCATCTACACCGACGACATGAGCGTGGATGATAAGTACGCCGCCGCTCTGGAGACCGCTCTGGAGTACTTTGAGGCCGCTGGCTACACCGTGGAGAACGGCGTCATCACCGCCGCTCCCGAGGGCGCTTCCCTGACCTACACCGTCCACATCGGTGGTTCTGGCACCGGCGATCACCCCTCCTTCCTGCTGCTGAGCAACGCCTCTGACGCGCTGGCCACCATCGGCATCACCCTGGACATCAACGACCACGCCAACGCCTCCGAGCTGTACGCTGCGTATCAGTCCGGCGAGGCCGACATGTGGGTCGCTGCCTGGCAGGCTTCCACCGATCCCGACATGTATCAGCTGTATCACAGCGAAGGCTCCACCAACTACTACTGCATCGACGACGACGAACTGGATGAGCTGATCATGACTGCCCGTCAGTCCACCGACCAGACCTTCCGGAAGACCCTGTACAAGAGCGCCATGGAGATCATCCTGGACTGGGGCGTTGAGGTTCCTGTCTATCAGCGGAGCGAGAACTACATCGTCTCCACCGAGCGGGTCAACACCGACACCATCACTCCCGACATGACCCCGTACTGGAGCTGGATGGCTGAGGTCTATCTCATCGAGATGAACTGAGCTTCCTCCCTGCACTGACAAGACCCTGACCCCCAATCGGGGGTCAGGAGGCGGGGGCGGCGGTTCGCCGCCGCCCCTGCAAAAAAAGAAACATCTGCAAGCGCAAAGGAGCCGCTCCAGAGCCTTGGAACGGCTCCTTTGCGCTTTTAGAGGTTTCAGCACGCTACAGCGAAAAAGCGCCTGCGGACATCCCCGGGTCTGCGGAGAATAAGAGAAAGGGAAGGGGAGTACGTTTATGCAACAGAGTATGACCAAGTACGTAATCAAACGAATCCTGTTGTCCGTGGTGATCCTCATTCTGGTGGCATTCATCATCTATGTGCTGATGCGGTGTCTGCCCACCTCCTATGTGGAATCCATGGCGCAGCAGCGGGCCACCGCCCCTGGCTCTAAGAGCTATGAGGAGTGGTTGGAGCAGCTCAACGCCCAGTACGGTCTGGACAAGGGCATCATCCCCGGCTTCCTGAGCTGGTGCGCCAATGCCCTCCAGGGCGAATTCGGCGACAGCTGGAAGTTCACCGTTCCCGTCACCGAGAAGTTTGCCGAGGTCATCGGCGTCTCCGTGGTCATGGCCGGTATCTCCTTCGTTCTGGAGCTGGTCATCGCCATCCCCCTGGGCGTCATCGCCGCCGTGCGGCAGTACTCCCGGACAGATTACGCCATCACGACGATAGCACTGATCGGTATGTCCCTGCCCACCTTCTTCTTTGCGGCCCTGCTCAAGCTGGTGTTCTCCGTCAATCTGGGCTGGTTTGACCTGACCGGACTGGTGGGCCGCGACTATGCGCAGCTGGACGCCTGGGGCCAGTTCTGGGACATGGCCCACCATCTGGTGCTGCCCATCGCCACCCTGGTCATCATCTCCATCGGCTCCCTGATGCGTTATACCCGCACCAATATGCTGGAGGTCCTGAACGCCGACTACATCCGTACCGCCCGTGCCAAGGGCCTGAGCGAAGGGACGGTCATCTTTAAGCACGCCTTCCGCAACACCCTGATTCCCCTGGTGACCATCATCGGCGGCTCCCTTCCTGGTCTGTTCTCCGGCGCATTGATCACCGAGACCCTGTTCTCCATCCCCGGTATCGGCTATACCTCCTACCAGGCGATGGTGGCGGGCGACATCCCCTTCAGTATGTTCTATATGTGCTTCCTGGCTGTTCTGACCCTGGCCTGCAACCTGCTCACTGACATTGTGTACGGTCTGGTCGATCCCCGTGTCCGTGTGGCCGCATAAGAGAGGAGGAGTAAACCATGAGCGAAAACAAGAAAGACGAGCGCAAGGATGAGGTTACTCCTGCTCAGGAGGAACAGCAGTATTCCCTGAACGACGACCGCCGGGTCAAGGTACTGACTCCCGGCGCCATGGTTGCAAAGCGGTTCTTCCGGAACCGGCTGGCCATGGTGGGCCTGGTCATGCTGGTCGCCATGTTCCTGTTCTCCTTTGTGGGCGGCTGGATCAGCCCCTATGACGAGAACGAACAGTTCTATACCTATGAGTATCAGACTAAGCAGTATGCCGGTGTGGTACAGAACGACGACTTCCGCTATGCTGTGGCCGACGACCAGGAGTTCGGCACCACTGTTCAGGCCTACTTCCTGCTGGGCTATAACAGCACCAGCGGGGCGGAGGACTTCACCTTCGACTATAAGGACGTGACCTATGACGCAGTGTGCGAGGGCGAGGACTTCTTCTCCGTCTACTCCGACGGCACTCTCCTGGCCATGGCCTACAAGGACATCATCAACGAGGAGAGCGGCAGCCTGAGCTTCAATGTGAAGTATGCCGCCATGCTGGCCTATGTCAACGGCGAGACCTCCTTCGAGGCCGACGGCGCCACCTACACCATGGATGAGGACGGCAACATCGGCCAGGACGGCACGGTGATCGCCTACATCAGCCGCTTCGTGGTCACCGCCACCGAGAACGGCGTCACCCTCACCCGTGCCTTCAAGGAGGAGCTCCAGGAGTGCATCGAAAACGATGAGGAGGAGTTCGTCTTTACCGACGCCGACGGCGAAACCTACACCTATGAGGTGAGCTACGCGGCCTTCACCAACAGCTGGAACGTGAACCAGGAGACGGAGACCTATGTGTATGACGCCTACTCCTATCCCTCTACGTCCCACTGGCTGGGCACCGACCGGAACGGCATGGATATGCTGACCCGTCTGATGTACGGCGGCCGGGTGTCCCTGGTCATCGGCTTTATCGTGGTGTTGATTGCGGGCGTTCTGGGCATCATCCTGGGCGGCGTCTCCGGCTACTTCGGCGGCTGGGTGGACAACCTGATCATGCGTATCGTGGACGTGTTCTACTGCATCCCGTCTACCCCGCTGATGATTATTCTGGGCGCGGCCATGGACGCTATGAACGTGGATCCGCAGATCCGGATGCTCTTCCTGATGCTGTTGCTGGGCTTCCTGAGCTGGCCCTCCATCGCCCGTATGGTCCGTGGACAGATCCTCTCCCTCCGTGAGCAGGAGTTCATGATGGCCACCGAGGCCTGCGGCATCCGCACCTCCCGCCGGATCTTCCGGCACCTGATCCCCAACGTCATGCCGCAGCTGATTGTCTCCTGCACCATGATGCTGGGCAGCACCATCATCACCGAGGCAACCCTGTCCTTCCTGGGCCTGGGCGTCAAGTTCCCCTTCGCCTCCTGGGGCAACATCATCAACGATGTCAACAGCACCTACGTCATGACCAACTACTGGTTCATCTGGATTCCCGCAGGTATCTGCCTGCTGATCACCGTGCTGGGCTTCAACTTCGTGGGCGACGGTCTCCGTGACGCCTTCGATCCCAAGATGAAACGGTAAAGGGAGGTAGAAGAGAATGGCAAAGAAAAAAGCGGAAGGCTATCTTTCTGCGAAGGAATCCCGGCGCATCTCCAAGGCAAACCGGAAGATCACCCAGGAGCTGGAGAAAAAGCGCAAGCGCAAGCACGTCCCGGAGTCCGAGTATCTGACCACCATGCACGACCCCAACAATGCGGTGGAATTTGATAACCTGCACAGCTGCTTCTTCACCGACGCAGGTACCGTCAAGAGCGTGGACGGCGTCAGCTTCGACGTTCCCATCGGCAAGACGGTGGGCGTTGTGGGTGAGTCCGGCTGCGGCAAGTCGGTGACCAGCCTCTCCCTGATGCAGCTGCTCCAGCGGCCTCAGGGCCAGATCGTGGAGGGCGAGATCCGCCTGAACCTGGGGGACAAGGCCTATGACATCGCCAAAATCCCTGAGGAGAAGATGCAGGCCCTTCGTGGCAACTTTATCTCCATGATCTTCCAGGAGCCCATGACCTCCCTGAACCCGGTCTTTAAGATCGGCGCCCAGGTGAACGAGGTCATCGCCCTCCACGACGGCGAGGGCAAGAGCAAGGAGGACATCAAGGCCCGCACCATCGAGCTGCTGGAGATGGTGGGCATCGCCAACAGCGAGGGTGTGTACAACATGTACCCCCACGAGCTCTCCGGCGGTATGCGCCAGCGCGTCATGATCGCCATGGCTCTGGCCTGCAACCCCAAAATCATCATCGCCGACGAGCCCACGACTGCTCTGGACGTGACCATCCAGGCCCAGATCCTGGACCTGCTGCGGCAGCTGAAGGACAAGATCAACTCCTCCATCATGTTCATCACCCATGACCTTGGCGTCATTGCGGAGATGGCGGACTACGTGGTGGTCATGTACTCCGGCCGTATCGTGGAAAAGGGCACCGCCGAGGAGATCTTCGCCCATCCTGCCCACCCCTACACCATCGGCCTGATGGCCTCCA